>NZ_JTEV01000037.1 GCF_000786105.1 Bdellovibrio sp. ArHS | reverse complement strand
CCCACTTGTGAATGTTGACCCAGAAAAAATGGAGCTGGTTATGGGACTCGAACCCGCAACCTGCTGATTACAAATCAGCTGCTCTACCAATTGAGCTAAACCAGCCTTACTGAGATAACCGAAATGTTTTACGGATAAAATCTATGTCCGTCAAAGATAATTATTTGCCAGATTACGATTTTTTTCGGTTTCCGCGCGGTGCGTGCTGCCTCAGAGTTTCAGTTAATGCCATAGCTGTCGCTACAGAAGCGTTGTAACTCGCCGAAGAACTAGCCTGCGGAATGAAAACCAATTCATCACAAAGTCGTTCTGTTGTCACTCGTAAACCTTTGTCTTCCGAACCGATCGCCCAGATGACCTTATCTGGAAGATCTAATTCAAAAATAGAACGCTTTCCCCGAGGACTCAGACCAAAAATCCAATAACCTTTTTTCTTCAATTCTTCCGCATAGTTAGAAAAATTAGTCGTTTCTTCTACCGGAACATGCTCAACGCCCCCACAGGCGACTTTATGAACGGTCGGAGTTAGACCCACCGCGCGATCCTCGGGAATCAATACGCCGTGAGCCCCCGTAAGCCAAGAAGTTCTCATAATTGCGCCAAGGTTGTGAGGGTCCTCGATACCGTCCAGCATCAGGACGACGGATTTATCAAAATTATCTAGACCATCCAGATCCAAAACAGGCGCTCCATCGACGAAGATCGCGGCCCCTTGTTGCGACGAACCGAATTTTTCGATGACGTTTTCAGGCTTGATATCCACTTTCACTTTTTTGTCTAAAGCGAGTTCATGCATATCACGCAAATCACCAGAATGCTCCCAGCCCTGACGAATCCACATGCCCTTCACTTGCTGAGGACGCACACTCAAAACCTCGTTGATCGCATGCGTGCCAATAACGATACGCCAGTCACGAGGAATTTGATTTTCAGAGCGGGCCGCCGGGTGCGGACCGCGTCCTTGCTGAGGACGATTGCCTGGACGTGCGCCGCCTTGTGAATGCGGGCGTTGTGCTTGGGAATTGCGAGTGGGACGGGAATTATTTTTCTTCATATACAGCCATTACAAAATCAGTTGCAGCTTCCTTGATGTTTTTCGCTTCAAGGATGGGTCGACCGACGACCAATGCCGAGGCTCCGCTTCGCAGAGCTTCTTTAGGACCCATGATACGCTTTTGATCGCCGGAATCCTGCATACTAAATCGAATTCCAGGGGTGACAAGGTAAAGATCGCGGTTTTGTAAAAGGTCCAATTCATGAGGAGAACAAACCACCCCCTGCAGCCCTGAGGCGCCGACCAAATCCACTAGATCCGTCACGTGTTGGGAAATAGGTTGCTCTTTCATATTTCGCGGAAGAGAGCTTTGATCCCAGGACGTGAGGATCGTGACAGCGAGAATCTTGAAAGGTCGCTGCGCCTGGAGCTCCTTTTCAACCTCGGCCATTTTCCGCAAGGCCTCTGCCCCACTCAAGGCATGCACCGTCACCAGGGAAGCCCCTGCTTCAAAACTGGCGCGCACGGCTGCTTCCATCGTTGAGGGAATATCGAAATGCTTGTTATCCAGAAAAATGGGGCCTCGTTGAGCCATCTCCTTCACAAAGTCCATTCCATAACGCAGACACAAGCGCGGCCCCAGCTTGAATCCCCCGACGATGTCGCTTAATTCGTCCGCGATTTTTAAAGCGCGATCCCGAGTGTCCACATCAAGAGCCAAGATGATGGGATTTCGCATGGGGTGAGCTCGAAGATTTTTTTTCAAGGAAAACTCCTGGCTAAAGACTTGTCGCAAGTTTCTCATTCGGAGATCGCGCAGGCAACCATCGTTGCGGGTTGTCTCACTTGAGAACACCTCTTTTTTCAGATCAGGGTTTTCATTTAGGGAGACCCGGCGGTGGGTTATACTGAAAGAAAGGTAACAAACGATGAAAATTTTCAGCCAAAGACGACGCCTTATCGTCAATCGCGAAATTCAATATGATGTCCTGATGTACGTCGGTATCTTCGTCATGTCGATCTTCGTCGTTCAGGCCTTGGCTTTATACTTGTTTTTAAGCCGACTGGAACCTGTCGTCAGCCACATGACGGCGTTGGAGTTTGTCACTAAATACAAAGTCAGCTTTCTGATTTATCAGTTGATTCCCGTCGGCTTCGGCATGGTGGTTGGGGTCTATGTTTTTAACCGACTTACCAGCCGGATTGTCGGGCCCCTTTACAATGTAAAGCGGGTTTTGCAGAACGCCGTTGAGAATCAGCAAAATCCTGACGAGATCAAACTTCGCGAAAATGACTATTTCCGTGAGGAAATTAACGATCTCAATGTCATTTTAAAGAGAAAAATGAAATAGCAGTGCAACCTCACATCGGACGACCTTCAACATCCCTCACGACTTCTCATGAAATAAAATGAAGAAATGGAAAACCCTTTGCCCCCTTCCTTTGAAACAGAAAAAAATAGGTCATCAAAGGAGGTCCCCATGAAGCTCTTAGTCCTGCTTCTTCTCGGCACGATTCTGGCCACACCCGTTCACGCGCAAGAAGCGCCCGACAACTCACAAAGTCGCGACAGCACCTATGAAATTTCATTGCGCGAACCACCAGAAATCGACACACAGACTGTGCACTACTACTACAACTTCGGCCGCACGGCTTTGAATCGACTGAAGGGCGTCAGTTTCACGCTTCGTAATACCGGAAATCTGCCCTTATACTTCAACGACTTCGATATTCATGGCAGCGGATTCGGCTACGAAGAAAATTGTCCTCGACTGCTTTTTTCCGGACAAAGATGCACGGTGCGGGTGTTCTTCAGACCGACCTCTTTGGGGACCTATTCGGGGGCTTTGGATATAGATATGACAGGAGCTGAGGATATTCGCATTCATCTGCGCGGGCGCGGCGTTTGGCCTTATTAACGAAAAGGGGGAGCTTTCACTCCCCTTTTCGTTAATACTTACATCTTCCATGCGCCCATTTTAATTTCGCCAGTACCTTTAGAAATATGTCCCAGCTTCCAGGCTTTTATTTTTTTCGCCTGCAGTTCAGCCAGAATCTCTTCGGCCTGAGATTTTTTCACAAGGACCGTCAAGCCGACACCCATGTTGAAGGTGCGGAAAAGCTCTTCTTGCGATAGATCCATTCGTTGCAGCAGATGTTGAAACACCGGAGCCATTTCCGACACCGACGGCCAGAAAGTAATATCATAGTCATACTTGTCACTCATGCGGGGAATATTATAAATCCCGCCGCCCGTGATGTGGGCCGCTGCCAAAATTCCTTGAGAAAATTTCTGACGTAGATGCGAAAAAATTTCGACATAAATCTGCGTTGGCTCTAGCAACTGTTCCAAAAGATCACTTTCCGAGTCTTTGACTAATTTACGAAGCAATGAGTACCCGTTCGAATGAAATCCGCTGGAGGCAAGACCCAGCACGACATCGCCTTCATTCATCGCATCTTCCTTGAACATGTCAGACGGTGCCAATTCGCCGACACTGAAGCCAGCCAAATCATATTCACCTTCTTTATAAATTCCTGGCATTTCCGCGGTCTCGCCACCGATCAAGGCCATCCCAGATTGACGGCAACCATCGACCATACCGGCAATCAGCTCTTCACTGATTCGTGTGTCTAATTTTCCGAAGGCCATGTAATCCAGAAAGAATAACGGCTTTGCGCCCACACATAAGAGATCGTTCACGCACATGGCAACAAGATCGATACCTATGCCATGGTGTTTATCCAACTGCTGGCCGATTTTAAGTTTCGTACCCACGCCATCCGTGCAGGAAGCAAGATACTTTTGATCGTTGAGTTTGTAAACGGCGGCAAAACCACCGATTCCCTGCAGAACCTGATCATTGAACGTCGTGGGAACAAGTTTCTTAATTCTTTCAACAAAAGCGTCCGCCTTCGTGATATCGACACCGGCTTCTTTGTAATCCACTTTCTGTGACATGACTGGCCTCTTTTCTTAGTGAAGGAAATGACGACGACCGGTAAAAATCATCGCTACGTTCAAACGATCCGCTTCTGCGATCACATCGTGATCCTTGATGGAGCCGCCTGGCTGAATAATGTATTTGACCCCCAGGTTCGCAGCGACTTGCACTGAATCGGGGAACGGAAAGAACGCATCCGATGCCAGGACCACATCAGAAACATCCTGAATGCCTTTGTCTTTCAATCTTGAATAAATCAACTTTTCAATACAGTCGACTCGATTGGTCTGGCCTGAGCCCATCGTCAGCAATTCAAATTCAGGTCCGTCCTGACGACAGAGGGCAATGGCGTTACTTTTTAAATTCTTGACCGCCAAAGCAGCAAATCCCGCCAGCTTTTCTTTTTCAGGCGCAAACTTACTCTGTGTCACGGTCTGCATCTGCGTAAGATCAAAGCTGTCTTGTTCCTGCATTAAAACGCCGCCTTCGATGGAGCGCATCTGCCAAGCCGTGTGCGGTTGCAGACTGATTTCCATGACACGACAATTCTTCTTAAGCTTTTCGCGCGCCGATTCCGAAAAGGATGGAGCTAAAATGACTTCGACAAATTTTTCCGCGAAGAAAGCGGCCACCTCGTCAGTCACCGGGAAATTCAAAGCAATGATGCCGCCAAAAGAGCTTTTTTCGTCCCCTTTCCAGGCTTTGTCTAAAGCGCGAAGGGGGGCTTCCGCGACAGCCAACCCACAAGGCGTATTATGTTTCACCACCACTGCCGTTGGCAAAGCCTTGTTGGCCTGCCAGGAGTGAACATCCTGTAACGTCTTTAACGCAAAATCTGCATCCAGATAATTATTGTAAGACATCTCTTTGCCCTGCAAAGATTTCGCGTGGGCCAACCCTTCTGCGAAAGGACTCTTGAGAACGAAAGCCTTTTGATGCGGATTTTCACCGTAGCGCAAAGCTTCTCCTGTTTTCTGAGTAAGATAACCGGCAATAGCCAGGTCATAAAAGGCCGTCATGGTGTAAACCCGCGAGGCGCATTTTTGCCGGAACTCGAAGGACGTACCGCCCGACTGGAACTCATTCATGAACTCTGCATACTGCGAGGGCTCACAGAGCACCGTTACAGACTGGAAGTTTTTAGCGCCGGCACGAAGAAGCGTCGGACCGCCGATATCGATGTTTTCGATGCATTCTTCAAAGCCGCTTTGTTTTTTCAAGGTCTCGTGAAAGGGATAGAGATTCACGACAACAAGATCAATCGGTTCAATATTCAAATTTTTGGCCTGCTCAAGATCGCTGGGGTCTTCTCGACGGAAAAGAAGGCTAGATGCGATCTCAAAACTAATCGTCTTCATTCGTCCTTGAAAAGCCTCGCCGTGACCACTCAGTTTTTCAACTGGAGTCACGGACAGACCGGCGTCGATCAATGTTTTTGCCGTTCCCCCACTGGCGATCAATTCCACATTCCGGGAAGCCAGTGCTTTCGCCAATTCCACTAAGCCCGTTTTATCTGAAACGCTCAATAATGCGCGACGAATCTGTTTCATTTGTTTCCCCTTAAAAACTCCACTGCACTTTTAAAAAATTCTAAACCCCAAGCTTTTCCTGAAAAAGGCAAATGCCAATCATGCACAGCCGCTTCCGGATGCGGCATCAAGGCAAAAACCAAACCGGAAGGATCACAAACACCCGCAATACGATCGGCGGCGCCATTGACGTTATTTTTATAGCGAAGAACGACCTGTTGTTTTTCCTGCAGGCGACTCAATACTTTTTCGTCCTGACAAACAAAGCGTCCTTCGCCATGGCGAATTGGCAGCACCAACTCTTTTGGCAGCGACTTCGTCCAGATACAAGGCGACAAGTCGTTGCGTTGAAGCTCTGTCCAATGATCAATGAAGTGCCCTTGTTCGTTTTTCACTAAAGCGCAGGAACGCTGGAAGTCGGCATCGGGCAAAAGTCCCAGGCGCACCAGGGTCTGAAAACCGTTGCATATTCCCAAAACGGGTTTGCTCTTCACAAATTCCTGAAGCTCCGCTTTCAAGGTGTTTTCCAGCTTTAATGCTAAAATTTGTCCACTGCCCAAATGATCTCCGAAAGAAAAGCCCCCCGGGAAAACCAGAGCATGATGTTGCTGCAACAAACCCGGATCTTTTAAAAGTTCGTTCACGTGGACGGGACAAGCTTCGCCTCCGGCAAGACCGATCGCCCGCGCTGTTTCGTTTTCACAATTGATCCCGTCGCCCCAAAGAACTAAAAACTTAGGCTTCATAGACATTTTTGACTCCTTCAGACCAGGGCTTTTGCAGACTTTCTAAAGAGACCTTCGCTGACGTGCCCGCAAATTCAATGTGAACCTCTTCGGTGTCAGTGACTTGTCCCAGATATTGAAACAATCCTGCGAAATGCTGTGCGAATGCGGCTTTGTTTTGCGGTGAAACACTGACAACAAAAACAGAACCTGTTTCGGACCAAAGCTCTTCCCACGCCGTCTCGTTCATTTGCAGCTTCATGCCTAAGGCGTTGCCAAAACCGCATTCCGCCAAGGCGGTCATCAAGCCCCCTTCAGAAATATCATGGCAGGAATTGAGCAGTGATTGTTGGTGAGCTTCATAAATTTTCTGGTAAAGATGACTGTTCGCTTTTAAGTCAGGATACTCAGGAGCAACCTCCTGAGTGACGTCGAATTCCTGCGCTAAAGTTGAAGCGTACAAACTGCGTGTCAATGTTCCGAGTATGTAAATTTCGTCGCCAGCCGCTTGAAAATAGCCAGGCGCTATTTTACTGGCGTCAGGAATTTGACCGATGGCCGTCATCAACAAGGTGGGTGGCACGGAAATTTTGACGGTGTCGCCACCTTTGGTTTTACCGATGAAGTCATTTTTCATGCTGTCTTTGCCACTGACCAAAGGTGCCCGATAAGCCAAAGCCGCCGCATACATGCCTTCACAGGCGCGCACGAGTTGGGCCATTTTATGGGCAGCATCGGGATTGGATTTTTTGCCAATGGGATCCGGCCAACAGAAATTATCAACCAAAGCGAGCTTCGCAGGATTTGCGCCTGTTGCGACGAGATTGCGAACCGCTTCATCGACAGCTTTTTGGGCCATCAAATAAGTGTCGTAATAGGAAAATTGTGGGCACAGTCCGTTAGAAACGGCGACGGCATTGTTTTCTTCTCCGCCATGAATAGACAGATCGATGACACCTGCGTCGTTGGCTCCATTCTGAGTTTTTCCGCCATAAGGCTTTACCCGGGTAGCCCCTTGCACCTCATGGTCATAGTAGCGCACCAAAGGCTCTCGAGAAGCCACATTGGCGGACCCCAGCACCGATTTCAGAGCGGTTAGAACCCCTTCCGCATTTTTCGCGGGAAGAGTCTTGCGTGCGTGCTCGCGGTGAAATTCCACGTAGTCTTTGGGCCCTGCAAAGTGAGCCGGAATTTTCATTCGGCTTAAACCTTCGTGAAGGAAGTGCAGATCTAAAGAAGCCAGCGGCATTTCCTTATACGTGATTTCAAAGCGTCCCGAGTTTGTGAACTCGCCAAGCACCGTCGCCTCGACCCCCATGTCCTTAGCGAGGGCAAGAAACTTTTGCACATCCTGGGGGCTGACGGCGTAAGACATACGCTCTTGCGATTCACTGACCAGCATTTCCCAGTACTCGAGGTTTCCATATTTCAGAGGGTGGTGACTTAAATCCATTCGCGCGCCGCCTGAAAATTGCGCCATTTCGCCGATAGAGGAACTGACTCCGCCAGCACCGTTGTCAGTGATGGCTTGAATCCATCCGCGATCACGGGCTTGCAAAGTGAAATCAAGAAGACGCTTTTGCGTGATGCTGTCACCGATTTGCACGACATTTGACGAGACCTGATCGTGCAATGCTAAAGAACTGAAAGTGGCGCCATGCACACCGTCTTTTCCCAAACGTCCACCGGCCACAACGATAAGATCCCCTGGTTTAATTTGCTTTTTTTCACTTGGACGACCGTGCACCGTCTTTGGCATGATGCCTAAAGAGCCCACGAAAATCAGTGGCTTGGCGGCAAATTCACTGGCGAAATAAAAGCTGCCATTCACGGTCGGAATGCCGCTTTGATTTCCACCTTCTTCCACGCCCTGATGCACACCACGGAAAATGACGCCGGGTTCTTTCAAAAGTTCCGGTCGCTTTGCAGAATCTGCGGCAGGGAAAAGATCTTTCTTCGAAAGACAGAAGATGTCGGTGTTTGCGATCGGTTTAGCTCCCAGTCCGCACCCCAGAATGTCTCGGTTGACTCCCAAAATCCCGGTCAAAGCACCGCCAAAGGGGTCCAAGGCCGACGGACTGTTATGAGTTTCAACTTTCACGCAGACATTGATGTTCTTATCAAAATCCACGATGCCACCGTTATCTTTGAAAACCGAGACAAGATAACCGCAGGATTCAAGGTCTTTGGTGGCTTTTTGAATATAGGTTTTGTAAAGACTGACGATGTTTTTAGCGCCCACCGCCGGAAAGTTTCCTTTTTCTTCCGTGTAGTTCACCTCGGCCGCAAAAATCTTGTGCTTGCAGTGTTCGCTCCAGGTTTGCGCCAGACATTCAAGTTCCACTTCGGTGATTTTATTGGACCACCCGAAAGTCGCGCGCTCTTGCAACACTGCTGGTGAAGAGTAGTGTTGAATGATGGTTTGAATCTCTTCGTCGACGAGCGCCAGTCCGCGCTCTTCATTCACCCGTTTTAAGGTCGCCATGTCGAGATCGAAAAGCTGAAGTTTTCTATTTTCAAGAGCGGGAGATTGCCAGAAAGCCGCAAAGTTCGCCCATGGATTTGCTCTTTGCAGCTCGGCCCCCCGAGCCATTTCTAATTTGTGCAAAAGAGGATTTGCCAAAGACTGAAACAGGATTTTTTCAATTTGTTTTTGGGAGTAGTCCCCTTCAACTTCAAGCTCCCAACCACTGTGCGCTTCAATGCCGAAATCCTGCCATGAAGAATTATGTTGCGGTGAAAAAAGCATCAATGCTTCCGTCGCGGATCGCGCCAGATTGTCGGTCACACCCGCCAAAAAACGCAGTTCAACGTATGTCGCCTGGGGCTTAAAATCTGGAAAACCATGCTGAATCTCTTCCGAGATGGGATCAAAGAAGATCTTATCCATCAGGCTTTCTAGCCCCAGCTCTTGGCCCATTCCGGCCTTTTTTTCTAACAGCCAGTACACCCGGCGCAAACGAAGTCCTTTTAATGGTGCTTCTTTTTCAAAAGCCTTTTTCAGCGCGTTTTCGGTGCTGTGATCATAAAGACTGCGAACAGAAATTCTTTGCATCACGGATTCTCCTTGAAATAGGCCGTGTTTTCTTTGCCCAAAGCTATGTTTTCTAAAAACTGACTGTAAAGACGATGCTCCACCTGGTGAAACTGCCTCGTCCATTCGGTAAGACTGATGTCATCTGTTCGACGCAGAACTTCCTGACGCAAGATCCGCCCTGTATCCATTCCTTCGTCAACCAAATGCAGTGTCACGCCGCTTTGACTGACACCCTCTTTAAAAGCGCGAGCGATGGAATCAACACCGGGATACGCGGGCAACAATGAGGGATGAATATTAACGATTTGTTCACGCTGCTCGTGCCACAGGCGAAATTGCTGAATAAAAGATGCGGATAAAAGGCGCATATAACCCGCTAAAAAAATCCAGTCGACGCGATATTCACGAAGAAGTGCCAACACCGACTTTTCGTGACTTTGACGGTCCGACGTTTTTTCAACCAGATAGGTTCGCACACCCGCCGCCCGGGCCTTTTCTAAAACCGGTGCTTCTGCCTTGTCCGAAAGAACAAAGCAGATTTCGATCTGCCCTTCGTTCAGACTTTGCGCCTTTTTAATCAGCGCTATGGCGTTGGATCCGGTTCCTGAGGCAAAGATCGCGATACGTACAGGTTTCATAGGCCGATGTCCTCGCGAACATACATCCCTTTAAAAGAAACCTTATGAATATCCTGGTAAGCCAGCACCCGCGCCTGTTCTTTGGAGGAACCTAAAGCCGTGACTCCCAGCACGCGGCCGCCCGAATTGACTAAAGCATTTTGTTTTTCGCACACGCCGGCATAATACAGTTGCTGAAGAACGCGGGACTGTATGGCGACTGGATGTCCGGTGTTTAAAGGTCCTTGAGGATAACCTTCGCTGACAGCCACCACATGCACAGAAACTTCCGGCTTGAGCTCACACACTTGATTTTGCAAATTATGAGTGACTGCGGCGACAATGAGTTGCGCCAAATCGGTTTTCAAACGCGGCAAAAGAGCCTGCGTCTCTGGATCTCCCAGTCGAACATTGTATTCTAAAACAAAGAGTCCCTCTGAGGTTTTCATCAGACCCGCAAATAGAAACCCCTGATAGGATAGATTTTTCGAATGCAAACACGCTAAAGTTTTTGCGAAAAATTCGCGCAGGGTCTTTTCGTCTTCTGGAGTTATGAAATCACACGGACTGTATGCACCCATCCCGCCAGTGTTCGCACTAAAGGGATCAGGTGTGATGCGTTTGTAGTCACAGGCTGTTCCCAGTAAAACGAAATCCTTTCCATCACAGAGAGCAAAAGCGGAAAGTTCTTTACCGACTAAACATTCTTCTAAAAGAAGAGGAAATCCATACTGACTTCCCAAAACCTGCACGGCTTCCCGCGCTTTAGCCAAACTTTCGCAAACCCACACCCCTTTTCCTTGCGCCAGGCCGTCGGCTTTCACAACCAGGGGTTGGGTGAAATCATGCTGCTGAATAAACTGCAGAGCTTCTTTTTCCGAATACCCTACCAGACACGCGGCTGTGGGAACCCCCGCGTCTTTTAAGATGCCTTTGCAGAAAAGCTTCGAAGACTCCAGCGCGGCCACTTTGGCGGAGGGAGCAAAACAGGAAATTCCTTGAGACTGAAGACGTTGTTTGAGATCCGAAAGGATGGAGGCTTCGGGTCCCACCACCACCAGATTCACGGCATTCTGCAAGCAGAAGCGCTCGATTTCTTCAGTGGTTTCAACATCCGCGCATTGGAGTCCCGTCAGGCTCATCCCCGGATTTCCCGGACAAACCCACAAGTCTGTGACCGAAGAAGACTCTTTCAGCTTTTGCGCCAGAGCATGTTCCCTTCCGCCTTTGCCAACAACGACGACTTTCATTTAGGACTCCAATATTTGTTTGGCCTTTTGATGCCAAAGTTTCAGAGTAAACTCTTCAGCAAAAGGTTTTTTGCGTCCTACTGCCGACGCCACTTCATTGGCCAAAGCCTGATAAAGCAATGAACTGACTTCAACTTGGGCGGCATTCAATGTTTGGGGAATTTCGTGAAGCTCTTCGCGACAGATGGCTTTCCAATCCTGTGTTTTACGCTCTTGTGCTAGCTCTTTGGCTTTTTTTACGGCCGAATGCCACGAAGTGGGAGCATACAACTGACGTAAGAATTCTTTAGATAAAGGCAAACCTTCATACGTCAAACGCAGCTCATCAGGTCCGATCGAATCCACCAACAACAATGATCTGGTGCCAGAGGAACTTCTATCGCCAAAAGCGAATTCCAATTTGCCGTCCCAAAGCTTAACGCCGAAAGCGGCAAAAAGGCTGTCGAGCTCTTTTACGACGGCTTGTGTACTTGTTCTTAAATTGTTGAGTTCTTCATCCGAAACAATATTCATTTCGGCGATTTCCTGACGGCTCAGATAGCGATCCGCTGTTTCTAATTTGGTGGAAAACTCGATCAGTGCCGGCGTAAAAACAGAAGACGCATTGGGCATTTCAGAGAGTTGCAAATCCTGCAAGTAGGTCGGATTCTTTCTTAAGCGTCCCTCTAAAGAATTGCCTTGGCCTAAGTACTTTCTAAAAATCACTTCCAGCGGCACCAAACACTGCGTCGGCACGTCTTTATAAGCTGAATAGTCGTACTGTCCTTCGTACCACTCTGGGCGCAGAACTTTCACAGGTTTGACGGCAATCGTGTTTTCACCCGTAGTTCCAACAAAGTGCGACGGGATTCCTTTTTTTGCCAGATATTCAAAAAAAGAAGCCGCCATAGAAGCCAGGGCCGCCCCTTTCATTGGGATTTCGTTTGGCATTTCACCCCAGTCAAAAATGGAGTAACGATTGCTGTAGTTAAAAACCAGAGTGTCACCGTTTTTATAAAGATCTTTGACGGAGCCTCTATAAATTAATTCCATGCGGTCTTCCTCATCTCTGAAAGTTTTTTCCATTGCAGCACATAGTTAGCGATATTATTGGCGCCCACCCAGACTCCTGAATGACGAGCTTTCGCAAAGAAATCCAACGCCAGATTTGAACTTGCCAGTTGTTCTTTTTCACACAGGAACAGATTCAGTCCCACCACTTTGGGAAGTTCCCAGGGACTGACTATTTCTCCCAAACATTTTTCTTCGTTTTGGGAGCACCACAAAACTTCGGCACCACTTTCTTTTTGAATATCCTCAAGGGCCTTCTGGATAGGTGAATAAGACTCTAGGCTGCGATTCCAATGAAGATAGATTTTGTCGTCGGGAAGATTTTTCCAGCGCAGAAGAAGCTCGGAAATATTTTTGTAGTTCTCTTCTGTCACTGCCATGACGGGAACGCCTTTAGGCATTTGCACAATGGACAAAAAAGAATCAAGACCAGCGAACGCCCCGTTTACGGCGATACCGAATACCGGTTTAGCGGTCAGAGACGCAACCACACCCGGCAGATGCGCGGCTAAGCCTGCTCCGGCGACAAAAACATCCGCCCCACAGGTCGTGACGATTTCACGCACGCGATCAGGATGACGGTGGGCCGAAGCCACTTCCATTTTCACTTCGCCGCACTTTTCCAGGGAACGACACAAAGGTCCGTACACTCTTTCATCACTGGCACTGCCAAATAGAACTTGAATTTTCATAGAGGCACCTCGCTTTTACCATCACCACCAGTATTGTGGTGTCTTGTTTTCATAAATTTTTCCGCCGCCACCGGAACGGGATAATCTCCGTCCAAGCAAGCACTGCAAAGATTGGAAAGACCCAAGCCCTCTTGCAAGCGCGCCAGAGGCAAAAACACCAATCCATCCACTTCCAGAATCTTGGCGATTTCATCTTCTGTTTTTTTGTGCGCGACCAGGGATTCTCCGTCAGGAAAATCAATTCCATAAAAACACGGATGACGAATCGGCGGACAAGTACTGGCCAGATAAACCTTCGCGGCCCCGGCCTCGCGCAAAAGTCGAATGATGCGCGCGGAAGTCGTTCCTCGCACGATGCTGTCGTCGACAAGCAAGATCTTCTTGCCGCGAATTTCACTTTCCACGGGCGACAGTTTAAGATTCACCATCATCTTGCGCAGCTCGGGTTGATTCACGATAAAACTTCTCTGCACATAGCGATTTTTAATTAAAACTTCGCGATAGGGTTTCTCTAAAACCTCGGCAAGGCGGCAAGCCGCCGCTCGCGAAGTATCAGGGACCGGCGCCACGACATCGACGTCCAAACCTTTTTTTTGGACTTCCTCAGCCAGAATCTTTCCCAGATTCAGGCGCACTTCATAGACGGGACGACCGTGCCACTCTGTCTCTGAACCGGCAAAGTAAATCCATTCAAACATGCAGGGGCGCGCCTTTTTTTCACTTAATAAGAAGGAGTGAAGATTGAGATCTTTATCAATGAAAACAAGTTCTCCGGGACGTAAATCCCGGAAATATTCAAAGCCCAAGCCAAAGAAGACCTGCTTTTCTGAAGCAAAACAATAGCTGTATTTATCTCCGTTTTTTTTACGCCCTAAAAGAAGTGGGCGAATCCCGTGAGCGTCACAAAAGGCAAAAAGCCCCTGCTCTGCCAGCATCCCGATCGCACTGTAAGCGCCCTGCACTTGTTCCAGAAGCTCTTTGATGGACGCGGAAAGATTTTGCGGAAGATCACCGGATTCTTTACGCGACGCCAAGCCGACCGCAGTCATATGCAAGAGGATTTCAAGGTCGTTGCGACTGAAAGTCCAACGCAGCTTACGATGGCGAAGATAATCCACAACTTCGTCATAGTTTGTGACATTTCCATTGTGAATCATGCCGATGCCGTAGGGATAACTTAGAAACAGGGGTTGAAGGTCCTCTTTATCCACAGTTCCTATTGTAGAATATCGCGTATGCCCCAAAGCCATTGAGCCTTTAAGGCGAAGCTGCCTTTCAGAAGTAAAGACGTCCTCGACCAACCCCAAATCTTTCTCAAGATGAAATTGTGAGCGCTCGAAATCATAGCTCAAGATGCCGGCGGCATCCTGTCCGCGATGTTGAAGGGCAAAGAGCGCCGGATAAAGTTTTTGCCCCGCTTTTTCTTCTCCAATTAGCCCCACCACTCCGCACATGGATTAGTACTCCCCTTGAAAAAATAAAAACGGCGTCATAGAGACGCCGTTTTTATTAAGATACGTATTCAAATTTTTTAGACACTTCGGGTATTCAGACACACGGAGGGTGTGGAGTCGGGATTTTTCCCCGGGACTGCCCCCTGATGGGGGCCAATAAAGCGAATTTCTGAAAATCAGTCGCTGATCCATACACTCTCTGGTACAAGTTTTAAAGATGACCAACGCTATCGATTTTGACAGAGTTCGGTCAAGGGCCCTGACACAATCCTAACAATTCAACACGCCCCGACAATACTGTCAGCACTTCTATTCTTTTACGGTGGGAATTGCCATCAGCGCCGTCACTAAACCTAGTAGAACTAAAGCGGCGAAAACGTCGCCAGAAATCAGCTGCGCATTGTACGCGTAAGACGCAGCCAAAATCTCCATCGCCCCACGGGCATTTAATAGAAAACTTAAGTTAAAGGCCTCTGCATGCTTCTGGCCGGCGATACGAGCGAAGACATAGGTACCTAGAACTTTCGATAAAACCGCAACCCCGAAAATCCATCCAAAGGTCTTCCAGGAAAAAAGATGGAGGATATTGATCTTCCATCCCAGCACGATGAAAAAAATGGGAGCACATATCCACATCTGGATAATCGGAAGCATCCAGTGACGAGGAGGTGGCCTCCACCTTCCCCACAACAGACCGACAAAGAACGCCAAAACAACCCAATGGCTCAGCAACCAACTTAAGATGTCTTTTTCTGGTAGAAGAAAAGCCAAAAACATCCAGGCCACGATGTCACACAGACTGGCCAAGGTGACCGTGCGACGAGCAAGGACCGTATTATAGATATTCTTTTCTTTAAGGATTTGTATGGCCACCGGAAGAGCTGAGATACCCAACGCCACTGATATAAATAAATTGCCTTCAAAGAAGAAGTAACCCGCCGCAAACGGAATCACAAAACTGCCCAAAAAAACCAGGCCGTAAAAGCGGGCTTCTTTGCGCAAATCAATGAACTGGAGCTCCCAACCCGCAAAGAAAAGAAATATAGCCCCCGCCAGTTGCGACAAATCCGCTAGCCACGAAGGCAGAGAAATGTCCGTCAACCCAGGACCTAGAATTAAGCCAAAAACAATCCATAGCAGTAGCTTCATATGTGGCCTCGGGTTCGGGTGACGATCATTTTAAATTCAACTTAAGCGGCTGATCTCGTTTTCTCATTTCGAGATTCCGTGGGAAAGAAAAAAACACGCTGTACTTTCATTTCAACGGAAACCGACCGAAAAGAGACTGGAACACTGAGGGATTTACGTGAATTTGCTTCGTCGATTTGCATTTTGGACAGAGTTAGATCTTCGTTCTTTAGCGGTTTTCAGAATTGCCATGGGTGCCTGCCTTTGCTCGGATTTGGTCACCAAGCTCTATTACGCTCGCGATTTCTATTCCGACTGGGGCGTGATGCCAAGGACTTACTGGGTATCCAACTTCATGAGCAATTCGAAAATATCCTTGATGCTTGCGAATGGCGAAGCCTGGTTTCAATATGCGTTTTTGGCGGTCGCTTTACTAAGTGCCCTGCTTTTCACCGCTGGCTACAAAACTAAACTTTTTCAAATCATTACGTTAGTGCTTCTGGGGTCGATTCAGACTAGAAATTCTTTTTTGCTCAGTGCCGCTGACGATCTGTTGCGACTGAGCCTTTTTTGGTCCTTGTTGCTTCCGCTAGATCGATATTATTCAGTTTCTCACCCGACGACGTCTACTCATCCGCAGGCGCAAACTAAGTATTACTCGATCGCTGGAGCGCTTTTTATCCTCCAACTTGTGATCATGTACATTTTTACGGCGTTCTATAAATGGAATCCCACTTGGACCGAAGACAGCTCTGCCATCTATTACGCTCTCAATATAGATCACTTCACGACGCCTGTCGGAAAGTGGTTTAGTCAGTACGAGCAGGCCGGAAGAATTCTGACGCAAGTAACGCTTATATGGGAGTTTGTCGGTCCCTTGCTACTTTTTATACCTTGGAAAACCAAGATGTTCAGGACCATCGCGGCATTGAGTTTCATCGGCTTTCATTTCAGTTTGGCCGTGTGTCTGAATTTAGGAACCTTCCCATGGGTGGCTATATCCTATTGGCTCGCCTTTTTACCGGGTGACGTTTGGGAAACGGCTCTGAATTCTTTTAAGAAGATCAAAGGGAGCCAATTCATTACCCCTACGCAAATTCAAGGGAATCATAGATTGCTCACTTTAGAACTTATTTTCGTGGGCTTTATGTCTTTAGTATTCACGCAAAACCTTGCGGATCTGATAAACCAGCGTCCTTTATTACCAAAGCCTTTGCGCTCTTTATTAATGACCACCAACTTGAATCAAACTTGGGACATGTTTGCTCCCTATCCCATTAGAAATGACGGCTGGTTCGTCTTAGAAGGAACTTATTTGAATGGAGAGACGAAGGATTGCCTTACAAATCAGGCTATCACCTTTGCAAAGCCCTCATATGTTTCTAATTTATATCCTAGCTCGGAATGGCGGAAGTTCTACCTATTCCTTTGGGATCGGGGTGACCGCCAGATACTGTTGCCTTTTGCCCGTTATCTTTGCCGATCCTCTAAATCCAGCGATGGTATGAGCCCCCTTTCAACGTTGAAAATCACTTTTATGAAGGAAACTACGCCACCGCTGGGTATGCCTTTTCCTGATGTGGTTCCCGTAACTTTGTGGCAACACGACTGTTTCTCTAAATAGTCCAACCGGGGCTATGTCGAACTTTGCCACTTCGCGAGAATTATTTTCTTAGCAGACATAAGTAATTGAATTGTCTACCCCAAGCATATAGAACCTCCCAGTTCGAAAAAATAGGAATACCTGAAAATCGGAATAACTGGGAGACTTGAATGTTCTTAAAGAAGGCGTCTTTAATCGCAGCCGCTTGCCTTTTCTCGATCGGAGTTAATGGCAGAACCGCATTTGCAGCTGGCAAAGGTAATGGTAACGGTAACGGTAACGGCAACGGAGGAGGCTCTTCCTCTTCTAATAACGGAAATACGGGCTGTCAAAATGGCTGCTCAGGCAACAACGGCAATGGTATCGGCAACACCGGCCCTGGAAATCAAGGAAACACTGGTTCCAACGGCAACGCAGGTGGCGGCTCTCCTAGCAATCCTGGTAACGGCGGCGGTAATTCTAACGGAAATTCTAACGGGAACTCCAATGGCAATTCCAATGGAAACTCTAACGGTAATTCCAACGGAAACTCCAACGGAAACTCCAATGG
>NZ_JTEV01000036.1 GCF_000786105.1 Bdellovibrio sp. ArHS | reverse complement strand
CAGAGATCATTGAGAGATGGGGGGTGGACATGGATGAAAGTGACTTTGAAGGAACTTTGGTCCTTGAACAAATGGTGTCTATTAACAAGCTCGACGAGTTTTTCGAGGCTATTGATTCAGATGATATGCAGGCGGCTCTTCGCTTGATGAAAAAGGCGCAGCTTGATGCAGAGACAATATCTTTGGTGCTAAAAAAGATGAAGGATGCCGACGGCAAACACTAAAAAAGACCCGCAAGCTGCGGGTCTTTTTTCTTTCTAAGACTCTGAGGTCTCAGACTCTTCCGCAACAGAGGGGAAGTAAACTCCTTTAGCATGGATCTCATGACCTGCTGGAATTCCAGTTCCGAGCTCGTCAGCGCGCAGAACTGATTCCGGCAAATTCAAAGACTTGCGCAGCTCATTCACTGTATCAGGAACGAAAGGTGCCAGCATAATCATCAAATTTTTCAATACATAAAAACAAGTGAAAAGGGCATCTTTCCGACCCGTTTCATCCGCACGATCATCATGCGGTTTGTATTGAGAGAACAACGAATTGATCAGACGCGCGTAGTTTTCAACCTGTCCAAGCAAAATGGCATAATCCCCTTTTTGCATTGAACGCAAGTACATCTGTACGAGCTTGATGGTTTCAGCTTCCGCCTTTCCGATCAGCTTTCCTTCCGGAACTTTGCCATTAAATTTCGAATTACATGCAGAGATCGGTTTTTCAAAAGCCGCATTCATCGGGCCGGCCAGGAATTTATTTCTTTCTGCAAAATGCTCGAAATCAAAATTCGATGCTTTCACGGGAAGGCTTAGCATCGCTAAGAAATAACGAATTTGGTCTGCGGAATAACCCATCTCTAAAAGTTGATCGCCGGTATAGAAATTTCCTTTGGACTTACTCATTTTTTCACCATTCACCATCAAATGGTAAACGCTCATAATTTCAGTCATCTGCAAGTCGCCTTTTTGCGGCAACTGCTGAGGATTGTCTTTATGTCCCAACCACATCGACCCTTGCATAATGACATAGAAAAAGACATTGTCCTGTCCCAGGAACTGCACAACTGTCGCTTCGGGATCACACCAAAATTCTTTGTAGAGATCCTTACTACGGCCTGCTTTTTCCAAAGCAACCTGAGTAAATACAATCGGCGCAATCAACGAATCCGGCCACACATATAATGTTTTGCCCTGCATATCCGGATCCAGCTCAGCCGGAACTGGAATCCCCCAGGAAACATCGCGCGTGATCGGGCGGTAGCCCCACTTGTCAGTAACGACCGAAGGAATTCCTGCTGCCTGTAAAACCTCTTGGGCCGTCTTTAAATCCGCTTTCGAGTCAAATAAGCACTCAACTTTTTTACCCGGCACGTACCGAGATTTATGTTTGGGCAAAGTTTCTTTGATTTCTTTGTATTTGGCCTCATGTACGTTTTCAAAACGACAACCGATTAGAACCGTGTTGATGACTTCCTGAACGACGGCGGAACGCCACGTTTTTTGTTTGGTCTCAATCCACGCCTTTAAAGGGTCCGCCACTTTCCACATGTCTAACCACCAGTGGGCCGTGTCCTTCAGTTCCGGTTTAGCATCACTCAGCTGACTTCGCGGATCCTGCAACTGACTGGGATCAAAAGTCGCTGCGCATACATCGCATTCATCTGAATAGGCTTCGGTATTGCCACAGTTTGGGCAAGTCCCACGCACGAAACGATCCTGCAAGAAGCGATTCATCTTTGGGTCGTACCACTGCTTCGTCACTCGCTTTTCAAGAAGACCATTCTTGAAAAGCCGACGCAGGAAATCCTGCGAAAACTGCTCATGCAAAGGGTATGTTTCCGGACGAGAAGTGCCGGTAAAAACATCTGTTTGCACCGAATATTTTTTTAACGTGTCTTTTTGTTGTTCATGAATGGTGTCGATAAATTCGCGAATGGTTTTGCCAGCTTTGAGCGCCGCCACTTCACTTGTGGACCCGTGGTCATCGTTGCCATTGACGAAAAGAACATTTTCCGCACCGATTAACATGCGCATCCAGCGGGCATAAATATCCGCAGGAACATGGGCGCCCGCCAAATGCCCTAAATGCAAAGGTCCGTTGGCATACGGCATACCAGCGGTAACCACGACCTTTTTGGGTCGCTTGTACATCGCAAGAACTGATTTGACATCGGTGGGAGGTGAAAATTTATTTTCTGGCTTAGATCCTGGCTGCATATGAACCTCTAAAGGATCTAATTTAGCGAAAATCCCCGATCGTTGCACGCATTTTGATACGGCGAGCAGAATTTAATAGAAGAAATAACCTGCGCGTCAGGCCTTCAGACCCCAGAGCAGGAAATATTTGAATGTTTATGCTTGGCAAGATCTTCGCTGACGCAGAGAAAGATTTGAATCATTCATAAAAACGGCCTTGGATAGTGACTCCATTGGAAAGAACTTGACGCTCAGATATCTCGCCAAAAGCCCCTCGAACAACAACTCCATTTACCGTTTCCACAACCTCTGCCGACATAAAATCAGGACCGCTATCTTGCGAAGACAACTCGGGATTCGCAAGTGTTGTGGGACGCGTAAGACTCACATCCATAGAGCATGCACTTAAGAAGACAGCCAGCCCACTAAGCACAAGGGCGGCAAATCGAGCTTTCACCAGGTTTATCGTTCGTTTAAAAATGGCCCTAGAACTACTTGCTTTCAAGAGCCCTCTCAATTCTCTCTAAGCGTTTTTTTATCTCGACATTTTCTTTCTTCAGAATTTCATTTTCGGCCTTAAGTGCGTCGAACTCTGCTTGTCCGACTTTTGAAGCCAATTGTTCATCCTGTTTTAGAATTTTAAAATAAAGCTCTTTGACGGAATTCACAACGGTCCAAATGACAGCGTCGTTGGTGACATGCAAATAACCGTCCTTATCCTGAGCGACAGCTTCCGGGATCACTTTCTGCACATCCTGGGCACGAATCCCCACGTACTCTTTATCCGAAGGCAGTCCCAAGGGATTGTCCTTTTTATACCTAAAATAAATTGTATTCAGACCAAGAAGCGACGCAACTCCCCGATTGAAAGGAGCTCGAATATCCTTGAGTCTTTCATCAGACGCGATTGTCCAAGTGCTCGTTCCAGGCTTAGCCGCCGAGTCCGTGGATAGCTCTAACTGATAATTCGGACTTGCCGTACCAATCCCAACCTTACCTGCAAAATAAGAGGGCGCCGTTGAATCACTTACGTAAATCGAATATTTTGTTGAAGCCGAGATCGGACCAATAAAAAGGCCATAACCAGTACCGATAGAACCGGCTCCGTAATCTCTGACCTCCGTTGAGAGGCCGTAGGCAGTTGTAATATCGCCTGCCCCATTATTGGTAACATTGGAAGATACGCCATACGCTGTTTCGATGGACCCGCTTGAGTTGTTAAGTGAAGATGCTGAAACCCCCGAGGCTCGTGTGAGGACCCCCGCGCCATCGTTTTGCGCGGATGCATTAGCTCCTACACCCCCTGAGATTGTACTTGAGTTGTAGTGATGGGCTTCTGCCTTAATCCCACCAAAACCATTTGTCGGTACACCTGTTTTTGACTCGCTCACTACTCCAAGGAAACTCCCGCCCCATAAGACGACAGTATCGGAGTTTGAAGCCAGCGTGGCGGAACCTGAAACTCCCGTGATCCCACTTCCTGTCGCGGTCGTGGCACTGGATGATTGTTTAACTATTGAGTGGACCCCCATTAGGGTTTGGTAAGTTCCAGAGCCTTGATAGGCCAAGGAATTAAACAAATTGTAGATCGGACCATAGTTATGAGTTTCGCTGTTCGCCACTAATGTGCCCACATTGAGATTTTTCATCCAGGCCTGGGCGTTCGAAGAAAGTGTGGGAGTCGCATCGACCGAGGCCATCGTTTCACCAGAGGCTGAAATGGCTGTTGGAGAGCTCGAAACATGAAAATGTGACGTAGGGGAGACCGTCCCTATTCCGACATTGCCAGAGTTTTTAATGACAAGCGGGGTGATCCCTGTCCCAGAGGTATCGACATGGTAAAAGCCTAAATCCTCTGGATTTATTGAGCCTTGGGGAATTCCAGCTCCGATATTCCACATTCCATTACCACCGATACCTGTTCCGTAAGCATTGAACCCAATACTGGCCTCTTTGAAAGATGGGCTTGAGGCGGGGGCTGGGCTTTCGATAAATACTTGCCCCCATGGTTGATCAGCTTTCACGTGGAGTGGTCTTGAGGGTGAGGTCGTTCCAATACCGACATTGCCATTTCCCGTAACTGAAAAAGCCACCGTATCAACAGCAGATGGCGGTGTAGTAAGCACACTGGGTACTCGAATATAAAATCCGTCTGTTGAATTATTTGCAGCCAAATCAAAAACAAAGTGCCCACTTGGGGAGCCCGTAACGAGCGTTCCGAACTGACTACCCGGTAGTCCTGAAATTCCGCTATCAAAGGGCCTGACTGTAAAGGCCGAATTAATTTTGAAAGCATCAGTATTCATTGGCGCAGAGACTTCCAACGTAGCAACTGGATTTGCGGTCCCGATACCGACATTACCATTTGAATCAATCGCTAGGGCATTAAGACCGAGGGCGGCTCCGGCGGCACCACCCTTTTGAACATCAAAGTACAGACCAATATTATTTTCGGCAGCACCACGAACAGCTCTAATCCCGGCCCAGTAGTTCCAATTTGCCGCATGGTTTGCAAATTTAAGTACGCCGATCGGACTACCCTCACTCACCAGAGAAGAGTTACCCAAAGTGAGTACTGGAGCGGAAGCCGACTCAATATGCAGTTTTGATAAAGGCGAACTCACACCAATACCGACATTGCCAGTATTTCGCCAAATGTCTGTTCCGTCGGTGGTCCAAGCACCCACATCCGTACCAAGTTTCGCTGCCGTGACGGCGCCGTCACTGATGTCACTTGTTCCTATGGTGCTTTTGCCTGCCAATGAGCCCAAAGTTGGAAAGTCACTGATTTGCGACTTCGTAATTGAAACGTCTTGGCAATTGAATTGGTCAGTGATTGACGACCACACCATGGTTTGACCTGCGGTACAGCTTCCAATGTTTGTATGAAACGCAGACGCCGTGCCCGTCACGTTTTTTAGATCCGATAATTTAATATACTGTGCCTGCCACGCCGTCGAGCCATGAACATACTTCAAATATTTTCCGTCATCCGCTGCGACTGCCGCAGCGACAGAAACACCGTTAATTTTGTCAACCTTGGTACTACCTTGTCCACCACTGACATCACCAGAAAGAGAACCCGAAAAACTTGACGGCGTAGGCAAGCCGGTCAACTGGGATCCATCTACTGCTGGCAAGCGGGCTGAGCCATCCAGTTTGACCACTTTATTCGCAGTCGATCCCGCATCAATAACCAATTGATTGGAGCCATTCACTATAAGACCCGAACCCGGCGCATTTTTCGCGAAAGCCTGCACCGTCGGATCGCTCTCTGATCCGACACCACTATTGTCGTCCACTGCACACTTCCAACCTCCGCCACCGGAGTTCAAAGAGGTGTCGTATTTCAACACTTCATTATTACCACAAGCCACGTTGTTTGGTTTGTAATTCAAATATTTCCCAGCGCCATTAAGCAGCTTATCGATAGACAATCCCGCAAGAAGACTGTCGGCAAAAGTTCCACTGGTAATCTTCGCCGCATCCAATGCAGGAATATCGGCGGCACTCAGTGTCGTTCCTGCCGTCACTCTGCCCTGCGCGTCCGTCGTCACTTTTGTATAGGTGCCAGAGGTCCCGACATTTGCCAAATTCACTGTGACCGCGCCAGAAGTACCGCCACCACTTAATCCTGTTCCCGCAACAACTTCCGTGATAGTGCCAGAGCCACCACTCGTGACTGTCGACCAAGACAAAATACTTCCGTCGGTCGTCAGATATTTTCCAGCGTGGCCAGTCTGACTTGGGATATTGGGAATAGAAGGCTTATTGCTAAGATCATTATAGCTGCCGCTGGTTGCTACCGTCGCGAGACCAGTCACCTTATTGGATGCAATCGTGCCGGTGATCGTTGTCGCCGTTGGCGCGTTGTAGGTGTTTGCCAGCAATTCGCCGATGACGGTACTTGCAAACCAGGCTTCGACGCCGATTTGCGTGATGTTTGTACTGGTTTTGACAAAACTATCTTCGGTTCGACCATTTAAAGTTTCAGCATTGAGTGCGTAAGCCACAGATCGCATATTGAAGTCAGCCACAACAGGCAAGGCATCGATAGAAAGACTCAACCTGAATTTTCTCGCTCCATTGCCTGAGGCCGGGTTAAAGCTGGTGACGGCGCCATTGATAGAACCGTCAGGATTCAAGCAAATCAGTCCAGCCGGTTGAGTCGGCCCATTAGCAATCACCGCTGAGTTATCCATGACCTTCTTAAGGCTTAAACCCGGATCATCCCCCCCGACAAGCCCCGTCCCAACGACTAAGTTAATATAGCCATTCACGATACTCACACCACTGAACTGCTCCTGACGAAGAATACAGTTATTAGGTGACAGAATATAAGCATCTACGGTGAGGCCCGATTTATTTGGGTATTCTCCATCCGGAAGTTTAATGACCCCTTGAAATGAAATACCTTTATGAGTTTGAGCCTGGGCAGCCAGCACAACAAAAGATGCAACAAGAATCAAAATGATATGCCGAAGAATATTCAATGAAAGATCTCTACATTGCTGAACCATAGACGCTCCCCGAAGAACAAATAATTCAAGTTCTTATCGGTCGCTCAGAGACATTCTACAAGAGACGTCCCGTTTCGCTGAGGATATACGCAATCTGAGAATTAAAAGATCACCGGGCGATCTTTCAAAATGGAACTACATGGGCACGCATTAAAAAGAGGCTGAATCTGCATGAGCTTTCAGCCTCTATATATGAGGAATACATTGTTTTTAAAGATGAATTCCTCGACTAAACAATTTTCACTTCTTTCACGGAGAAATTACTGCGGCATCGGCATCTTGCAAAGGCGCGCCCAGTTTTTCCACTCGAAGGCTTCGCGTAGGCAGTTTTGAACTTCTTGGCCTTGCAGACTCTTTTGGCATAGTTGAACAACGTCAGGACCGATGTAGCTGCTGGCATTGAAGTAAACAGAGCTCGTCGGCTTAATCGCTTCGCAGAATTCTGGAGTCGCCGCCAACGTTTGTGCAGAAGTCGTAACTGAAAGACCTAAAAGAGCAAAAAATGAAATGCTCGCGAATATTTTGGAAAACTTTTGTTTCATCATAAATAAATTCCTTTCGTCGAAAAACAGAAGCTCTATATCTCATTTTCCTGATCTTTTCAGCTTCTAGTCTGAGGCCTTAACTTTTCTTCAACTTTGGGTCAAAAAACCTCTTATTGAGCATCGACGCCAGAGAAAGACTCGCTTGTATCGCTTGCAAACGTTCACTCAGG
Organism: Bdellovibrio sp. ArHS; assembly: GCF_000786105.1. Classification (NCBI taxonomy): domain Bacteria; kingdom Pseudomonadati; phylum Bdellovibrionota; class Bdellovibrionia; order Bdellovibrionales; family Pseudobdellovibrionaceae; genus Bdellovibrio; species Bdellovibrio sp. ArHS. Next base: position 29,017 of record NZ_JTEV01000036.1, on the reverse strand, counting down.
AAACAACAAATATTTGCGCTTTTCTCCTTCGTCTTTCAACCCAAGATTTAGAGGGACTCATTCTGCAACGCTCATAATGAGCCAGGGGCTTATATTTGCTGACAACATTCAGCACTGTATAGACCTAGAAATAAACATTAGCACAGCATTAAAACTCCAAACAGTGGCATACTCTACTTAAGATCACCGACTCATTCACAGTGTCATGAGTGAGATGCGAAGTGAGTTTCTGCAGACGGGAAAAATCCATGAACTTAAATAATAGAGGCGTTGGGCTGGTCGAGGTCTTGGTAGGGCTGGGCATCATGGGTATTATCACTATGGCTTTACTAAGTATCACCGACATCTTTTCAAAGTTTCAAAACAATTACTCGGCGGTGAACGAGTCAAATATTCAAAGTGAACTGGTGCGCATGTCATTGAGTTCGGCCAGTACATGCAATATAAATTTCGTCGGTCAGACTTTTAATCCCAAAGATCTAACAACGGCTTCGATAGCACCAAAAATTCCCGATCGAATCATCAATTCTGATTCGAGTGAGGTCATCATTCGATCAGGAGTTACCACGAACTCACTGAATCTAAAATCAATCAAGGTGATGGAGATTAAGAGTTTAGGGACAAACCTTTATTTGGGTAAACTTGTTTTACCTTTTTCCAAAGCAAACGCTCTTAACAGTCTCGGGGCCAGTGAACTGGTTCGGCGTGTGCCGATAATGATGAAGGTGGAAGAAAATAGTTCAGTCGCGACAATTAAATCCTGTGCGGCGACGACAATAACTAATTCTGCTGATTATGATCTTATGGCCCAACAGCTTTGCGAATCTCTTGAGGGCACATGGAATAGCAGTTCGGGAAAGTGCGCATTAAAAATTCTCGGCCAATGTGAAAGTGGTCAAGCGATGGCTGGCGTGAACGCGGATGGTACGAAAATTTGTGTTGCCGCATCTTCTTCGTCAGGTAGTGGTTGTTCAGCCCCTGGCGCTTTTAGAGCATGCACGACCTACGCCTACTCTCAGATCGGACAGTATACATGGATAGACACCAAAGGATGCTCATGGGTCGGAACTTGTGGAGTCGGTGGAAGCGGACCCACTGGCGCTAGTTGCTGTCAAAGTGGTCACTAAATCCGATTGAGTAACCTTCAGATAGGCAACCAGTGTTTATTATCAAAGAAGGGCTTTAAAATATATTTATGAGCAGATTTGGATGGAACTCCACCATCAAGTGAGTAGAACCGTAGAACCGAATATACCGACCGACAGCGAATCATCCTGATTGTAGAACCGTAGAACCGAATATACCTAGAAATGGAAAAGGCCCGATGGTTTACCATCGAGCCTTTATTGGTTGCGGGGGCAGGATTTGAACCTACGGCCTTCGGGTTATGAGCCCGACGAGCTACCAGACTGCTCCACCCCGCGACAAGGAAGTTTAGGTATAGGTGGAAAGAGCTTGGGGGTCAACCCCTCATTATTAAAAGAATGAATATAACAGCCTGTATCATTTAAGCCTCGTTGAACGACCAGGAAAAACATGGTTGAACTCACTTTTCAGAGGAGATTTTGATGAAACTCGGAAAACTGTTTCAACTTGTCGCCGTCATCCTTGTTGTCATTGTTGTGCTTATCGGGGGCTTGGCATTCTGGGGGCTTTCAAAGCTTCCGTCGGCGTTTGAGATTCGACAAGGACTCACTCCTCCAGCCATGGCGAATCGTGCTACAAAAACAAGCACGTCACCAACAGTTGAGGCAGAAAAGAAGTCGCAAACACCCCTCCCCACCTCTACGCCGGAATCTGTGACCGAGATCAAGAATGAACAGGCGGCGATTGTGGAGGATACATCCAAAGTTCTGCTTGAAGACTTTACGGACCCTCGCAAGCCCTTAATTGAATCATGCCGACATTTAGAAAAAGCGGCCGACAGTCACTTGCTCCGAGACCACAAAAATGCCAATGCAAAGTTTTTCTTTCACAGCCTGGCGCAAGACCAAAAAGATCCGCTGGTGGAAACCGCAGCCCCCATCCTTCGATATATTTTCAGATCCCCTGGAATGCCGGCACTGGTCGACATGGTGATGAAATCTGAAGAGCAAAAAGACCCTTCTATTTTAAAAAAAGCGGAATTCTATTATGAAATTTACCGTGCAGGCGCTTTTCTTAAAGAGAACACTCGGGCAATGGATGAACTGCTGCAAAAAACCTATAACATGCACTATTTGGCCAGAGCGGTGGCCCTGAAGCCAGAGCTCGCGCGGGATCCTGCAACCCTCAATTTTTGCGAACAGATGGAAAAGAATGTCAATCACAGAGGCCCTTACGATGCTGATGAAGCGGCGAAAGAAATGCAGACTTTTTTAAGTTCTGTGGGAGTCGACGCCAAAGAGTTGGGGTATGATGCGAACTATCGCTCTCATGTTAAAATGAATCTAACGAATTCCCAAGTTACTTTGAACGATGCCTGGGTCTTAAGGCTTTTTGCCGCAGACATTGAAAAAGCACATCAGGCCCCTACACAAAATTAGGCGAGACGTATCTTTTAACTATTACAAAAAAATCAAAGAGCACCATGAAATGAATCAGATCGAAATGACTTTGTGGCGTTCTTAACACATTCTTATTACGACACTGTCGCAAATCGAGAATTCGCCACAAAGAAATACGATTTTCAAGAGATAACCTCACAGTTCTTTCATCTGACTGTTTCAGACTGAGACATAGCGAAATCAGGCTGGTTAAGTTCTTGTCAAAAAAACTCAAGCATTCACGCAACTCCTCCGAATTTATTGATGTCCAAGGAAATATTTAGAACCCGAAAGGAACGTTTGTATGGGCGCTCAAAATGGATTTTGGAAGTCTTGGCTGAGAGGCATAAAGGGACGCTTGCTGCTGGCAGCGGTCTTCCCCCTATTAGGATTCATCGTTTTGGGGGGCCTCACCTATAGAAATCTTGATGATGTGGTAAAGCTCCTGGATCAAAATACAGACTCCATCGTGCCATCCTTCGATGCTCTGGGTGAGATGAGACAAGCTCGCAACAAATTTCTTTACAATGTGTGGGCGTCTTTCGCGACGGAAGCTCCCGAACAGAGAGCGAAATTCATTAAAGGGGCGCACGAAGCGATTGAGGAATTTGAGTCCGCCGAAAAACAGTACTCGCAATTCAAGATGTCGCAAGAGGAAGTAAAACTTTACGCCACAGTTAAAGACCTTCTTCCTGATTACTATAAAAACACAAAACAGGTGATCACCCTTTTAGAAAGCGGCGATCCGAAACAATACGCCGAAGCCAAGCTTGTCATGCAAGGGCCTCTGTCTAAGATCGGTACGGAAATACGCGCCTGGAACCGCGACTTAGCAAAACAGCTGCGCAAGACGGCGGAAGCCTCCAATGCGGCAGCCAACGCTTCAAAAGCCCAAGCCGTTCAGACAATTATCCGCATCACAACTGTCGCCGGATTGGCCATTTTTGGTTTGATGATTTTTATCGGGGCTCGCATCGCAAATTCCGTGGGAGGTATTTCCGACAAGATCGACGAGGCCAACAAAAGCGTGGTTTCAGCCGTGGAACAATTAAGCCTCGCCGGAAACAGTCTGTCACAATCTTCCACCTCTTCGGCGGCTTCACTCGAAGAGACCGTCGCATCTTTAGAGGAATTAACCTCGATGGTGCGCATGAATTCCGATAACGCGAAACAAGCAGCATCGCTTTCCGTTTCATCACGAGAAACCGCGGAAAAAGGCGAGCACGAAATTCAATCACTCATCCGCTCGATGCAAAATATTTCGCAATCTTCTAAAAAAATCGAAGAAATTATCTCCGTCATTGATGATATCGCCTTTCAAACCAATCTTCTGGCGCTAAATGCGGCAGTCGAGGCGGCCCGAGCCGGCGAACAAGGCAAAGGTTTTGCCGTCGTTGCCGAAGCCGTCCGTTCGTTAGCACAAAGAAGTGCCGCGGCAGCCAAAGACATCACATCTTTGATTCAAGACTCTGTCACTCAGGTCGAAGAAGGCCGCCGTATCGCCGACAATAGTGGAACTGTTTTGAGCAATATCACAAGTTCCGTTAAAAAGGTGTCTGATTTGAACAACGAAATTTCTGTAGCCAGTAGCGAGCAGACCACCGGTATCCAACAAATCAGCAAAGCCATGAATCAACTGGATCAGTCGTCCCAAGGCAATGCCGCCTCCGCAGAAGAAATTGCCGCCACGACGGTGGAAATCAATGGGCTTGCGCAGACGACGCAAGTCTTGCTGAGTGATCTGCAACGATTTATTCTCGGCAGATCCGTCAAAGCAGAGTCGGTGCAAATGGAAGTTCCCAAAAAGAAAAGCGTTGCTTCTATTCAGAAAAAGGACGCTCTTCCCCAAAATGTTGTGAAACTTAAAACGCCTGCCAAAGCCACCCGTGCTGCGGCAACAATTCCCTTCGACGAGGATCAGGAAGTCCGTGCCAAGGTCGGCACGACAGAGGGCTTCTAGATCTGATTTATTCCAGGGTACGCAAGTACTCTGGAATCCCCCCGCCTCGTTTCCAGAATTAAAAATCCTGAAGATTTAAGATCTCTTTACAAATGTCCATTTGCTTTTCGATCTCTGCCAAAGCCTTCTCAAGCTTCAACTGCTCGCGCTCGTCGACATCCGCTTCGAGAGCAGCCAGGACGATGGCGTGCTTTTTCAGCCAAGCCCCCTGGCGCGAGGCATAGTTTTCCGGAACTCCCGAACGTAATGCCGCCATACGAGCGTCGCGGTCTTTTAAGAACTCGACAATGAACTTCAGTGTTTCTAAGGTCAAAATTTTACGATGGGCTTTTAATCGGGAAGAAAATCCCACTTGTCTTATTCGCATCCTGCTCACCCCAGAAACTGATCCAACATTCGGTTGGCGATAATAAACTCTTCTTCAAAATCCAAAGGATCTTCCGGTAGATAATGAACGTCCTCTGGCGAAGTCTTATGATACGCGGAAAGACTCTTTTGCGCTTGTCGCCAGTAGCGTTTTTGCCATTGCAGGTTCGTATTTAAGGTGAAAAGTTCACTCAGCTCAAGCCCCCGCTGGACAGCATCTTTATTGATTTTTTTCTGTCCCGGCAAAACATAGTCCAAGGCTTTGGGAATATCTTCGTGATGCACCAATTCCAGTGCGAGGTAGCTGACGTACATTGCCGCCAATAAATATTGGCGATACTGCTGCGGCGATTTTTTAAACCACGAATCCTCGCCCGCGGGTCGATAAAGGCTCTTCATTCGCTCTAGGGAAGGTGAATAGCGCGAGCCCACTTCGTCACCTAAAACCAAATCCAGTGTGATCACCAGGCTTTCGGCAAAATTCAGGTAACGGCAGAAGTCTTTTTGCTCGGCGGGAGCTTTCGGAAGAAGAGCCCACAAAATGCGATGATTCTGCTCATGAAAAAGAGAAATTTGCTGGAAGGTGGATAACGAAGTGACAAGGACTTCGGGATCATACACCTCTTGCCAGTGATCCTTGCACCATTTTATCTCGGAAAAAAGCGGCGTGTACTGCAGTTCCCAACTAAAAAGATCCGGAGAGCTTAACGAACGCATCGTGGAGATCACCTGCGGCGAAAAGCGCCCCCCTTGTTGCAAAAAGAGTTTGCGACTGGTGCGATACACTGAGCTGAGAGACAGAAGCTGCTCATCAAAAGGATATTCCAGAATCGCGTCTCGACTTAATTTTCGATTTACATCTATACCGAGAAGCAATTCGACATCTTTGAGAAAGTTTTGCACTTCCTGAGTGGTTTTTCTTTTGCCAGTTGATTTCTTCTTCATGCGACCTTTGCAAAATTTACTGGAGGAAGATAACAAGACAACCCTCATTTTGTTTGCCGTTAGAGAGGCGTTCGTACTCCCAAGGGTAACCTGCTAGTTTCAGATATTTGATGACGATCGATTTGACGACCCCCGACCCTTTTCCAGTCATAATCCGAGCTCTCTTTAAATTCGCATGCGACATCTTCATCAAAAAGGCATCCAGTGCGGCTTCCACCTCGTCTGATTTAAATCCGTGCAGATCTAATAAATCTTTCGCCATTTTTCGACCTCGACCTTATTGAATCAAGAATTGACGCTAAAAGATAGAAGTAAAATTTCTGTTACCAAGGGGAAAGTCGCGATGACACTGAGATTTATCCATAGCCAAAATGGCCTGACCTGGGTATGATAAGGGTTGAGGTTTTTATGAGTACAGCAGTCGTCATTGTGGGAAGTATCGCCATCGTCGTTATCAGCGTTCTGGTTTACGCTATTTTGGCTGTGTTTTTCCCTGAATGGGTTGGCATTACGGGCAAAGTCGCGCTGGATGCCGAGCAAAGTCATAACGAAGGTGCCGAGGCGAAAACTCACCCCATGGATAAGTTCTAAAATTCCTTCCCGTCTTCCGCAGCGAATATTGAGAACAGCTAAAAAGTGTGTCAGACTCGAAGCTCATATTATTGAGGAGCTTTTGTGGCGTTTCGCTGGATCGGTAAGTCAGAGGATGGAAATACAGTCACTCTAAAAAAATTGGAGGGCTGCCCCGCCCACACCCCCGCCTATGCCACACCTGAGTGGGCAAAGAACAACAGTGATATTGTGCGTGTCGGTGTCGTTCTTGATGTCGAAACTACCGGTTTAAACCAGGCTGAAGACAGCATCATCGAAATCGGCTTGCGTCAGTTTTTATTCAACAGAAATTCGGGCGACATTTTGACCTTAGGAAAATCCTATTCCAGTTTTCAGGACCCCGGAAGACCTCTGACACCTGAGATCATTGAACTTACAGGTATTACTGATGCAATGGTTGCAGGACAAAGTATCGATTGGTCGCAGGTCAATGCCCTTTTGGAAGAAGCTTCGGTCATTATCGCACACAACGCTCGCTTTGATCGGCCTTTTATTGATCGGAAGTCCAAGGTCTCTACAGAGCGCGTGTGGGCCTGTTCTCTGAAGCAGATCGATTGGAGCACAAAGGGCTTTACGAGTTCTAAATTAGAACTTCTTAATATCTATCACGGCTTTTTCACCGATTCACACCGCGCTATTAACGATGTTGACGCCTTGTTATACTTGCTCAGCCTTTCGGACCCGCAAAGCCACAAGCCCTATTTGGCAGAACTGTTGGCCAATGCCCGCCGTCCTATGACTCACGTGATTGCGAGTTCGGCTCCTTTTGAATCCAAAGATCATTTGAAAGGTCGAGGTTATAGCTGGGATAGTACCAACCGCTTCTGGTCGAAAATAATTTTTAAAGACGAGGTTGCCGCAGAAACCCTGTGGCTTGAAGAAGCCGTCTACTGCGGTCCTTTTGCAGGCTTAACACGCGACATCGCACTTGTGGACGGCTTTAAGGCCTAGTCCCTTTGTTTTATAGCAGGGCCGACAAAACGGCCCTTTATTCCCCTCCCATAATGCTAAACTAAAAGAGTCGAGAACATTCTGGGCTAAAACGCGGATGTTTCAGATTTACAAGAAATAAAGCCTCCGCCTTGACGAAGTTGATATCGTGCTCATGTTTGTTACAATTAACCCTTTAGGGGTTGGAAAAGAGGTCCTCGATGTCTTACGTCTCAGGTTTTATCCCCGTGATCCCACTGAAGAATTCAGTTTTATTTCCCGACATCAGCATGCCGCTTCGAGTAGGTCGTGAAAAAAGTATTTCTGCTTTGCAAAAAGCTCTTCGTGAAAATCAGTGGGTTGTTTTACTTACCCAAAAAAATCCCCACGATAATGTGGAAAAAATGGAAGATGTCTATTCCGTCGGTACGCTTGCGAAAATTGAATCTTTCCGTATGGACGAAGATGGCAGTTACAATATCTTCGTCAAAGCCCACCAACGCGTGCGAGTGGTGCAAAGCCGTGATCAGGAAGGTTTTTTTGAAGTGCAGACTGAAAGCGTCGAAGATGTTGGCAGTATGGACAAAAAAACCGAAGAGGCTTTGTTATCCAGCCTTCGTCTTCTTAGTGACGAGCTTTTAGATCTTCTTCCCGGCAACACCCGTCAAGTGAAAGACATGTTGGCTGAAATTGAAGATCTGACAACACTCACAAATATGTGCGCCGCTTACGCCGACATCGCCGTGACGGAAAAACAAGAAATTCTGCAAATCACTGTGTTGCGCGACCGAACACTTAAGCTTTTAGATCGTCTCCAAGAGCTGAAAGAGCGTCTTAAGATTCAAAGAGGCATTCGCGACAAATTAAATGAAAACTTTCAACAGACCCAAAAAGAAACGATTTTGCGCGAGCAAATGCGCGTCATTCGTGAAGAGCTGGGCGAAGGTGAAGGCGAAGACCTTTATGCAAAGTTCAAAGAACGTATCGAAAAAGCAGGCATGACCGCGGAAGCCCTGGAACTGGCTCGCAGCCAACTAAAGCGTCTGGAATCCATCAACTCGGCTTCGCCCGAACATCAGATGATTCGCACTCACCTGGAATTGATGTTGGATTTGCCGTGGAGTAAATCGTCTCCGGAAAAAGAAATTGATCTGGCAGAAGCCGAGAGAATCTTAAACGAAGATCACTATGGCTTAGAGAAGATTAAAAATCGTATTTTACAACATTTGGCCGTCATGAAGCTTCGTAAATCCCATCAGGGTTCGATCCTTCTTTTCATCGGCCCTCCCGGCGTCGGCAAAACTTCTTTAGGTAAAAGCATTGCGCGCGCCTTGGGCAAAAAATATGTGCGCGTCAGCCTGGGCGGCGTGCGCGACGACGCAGAAATCCGTGGTCATCGCCGCACCTATATTGGCGCTTTGCCAGGACGAATCCTTGCCGGTATAAAAAAAGCCGGAGAAAACGATCCTGTTTTTATTCTGGATGAGATCGACAAGCTGACTCGCGGTTTCGGTGGAGACCCGGCGGCAGCTATGTTGGAAGTCCTGGACCCCGAGCAGAACAACACTTTCCAGGATCACTATCTGGACACGCCGTTTGATTTATCCAAGGTGTTTTTCATTGCCACTGCGAACTCGTTAGAAGGCATCCCCTTGCCGCTTTTAGATCGCATGGAGGTCGTGGACTTAACAGGATACACTTTGGATGAAAAAAAGCAGATCGCTCTGAAATATTTGTGGCCGAAACAACTTCGCGAGCATGGTTTAAACGAAGATTCACTGAAGATCACCGATGATGCGATGGTGAAGCTTTTAACCCACTACACTCGCGAGGCAGGGGTTCGTGATCTTCAAAGAAAGATCGCGACAATCTGCAAATTCATGAGTCTGAAACTGGTGAAAGCCTCTGAGCACACATTGACGGTGACTGAGAAAGACCTGGAAGAGATTCTAGGCGCTGAAAGATTTTCGTCCGACATGATCGAAAGCCTTTTGCCTCCCGGAGTCGTCACAGGGCTTGCGTGGACACCTGTGGGCGGAGACATTCTTTTTGTCGAATCCGCTTCGATGCCGGGCACAGGTCAATTGCTTCTGACCGGACAACTGGGCGAAGTGATGCAAGAGTCCGCAAAGATTGCATTGAGTCTTCTGAAATCACGTCTGGTCTTGATGGACCCTTTGATGGATTTTAGTAAAAAAGATGTGCATGTGCACGTCCCCGCTGGGGCGATTCCAAAGGATGGACCTTCCTCCGGCGTTACCATGCTGACTTCAATTGCGTCCCTGCTTTTAAATAAACCGGTGGATCCAAAATTAGCGATGACCGGCGAAATCTCCCTGCGTGGAAGTGTCATGCCAGTGGGAGGTATTAAGGAAAAAGTCATTGCCGCCCATCGGGCAGGCGTCCGGGAAATCATCATGTGTACAAGAAATGAAAAGGATCTGCGCGAAATTCCCGAGGAAATCCGTCGCAGTATTCAGTTCCACTTTGTCGATGATGTGAACGATGTGCTGAAAGTAGCTCTGGGTGTTGATCTGCCACGCTGGAATAAAATTGATATCACTCCTTCAGGAACTCCCCTGCTCCCAGCAGGGTGAGTTCCTAAATAGGCAGAAGGATGGCTTTGAGGTAGAATGCCCCCAGGCGAAGGGGCATTCTGATTTATATCATTTCGATGTCCTGAAGCTTTCGATATAAAGTCTTTCGATCAATCCCTAGAGCTTTCGCCGTCACCTCTTTGGCGCGATTGTTTCTTTCATAGACGAATTGCACATACTTTTTCTCCAATTCATGCAATGAAGACACTTCATCACCAAAACGGAATATAAAAGCATTTTTTTTGTCATCTTCCATCTGGGGGCCACTTCCTGTCTCGTCATCAAACAAAGTGAGCGCGCCCATGTCAATCTCAGACCCGGTTGCTAGAACCACGGCGCGTTCGATGGTGTTTTCCAGTTCGCGCACATTGCCACGCCAAGGATGCGTTAATAAAAATTCCTTGGCGCTTTTTTTAAATCCGGCGATATGAGTGCCATTTAAAGTATTAAACTTCTTCAAAAAGTGTTCCGCCAAAGGAATGATATCTTCTCGCCGCTCCCGCAAGGGAGGAATTTTTATCGGGATGACATTCAGGCGGAAAAACAAGTCTTCCCGAAAACGTTTTTCCTGAACTTCGTTGCGGAGATCTTTGTGGGTCGCCGCAATCACACGCACATCCACCGGTCGCGCCTGATTTTCACCCACCCTTTTGATTTCTTTTTCTTGCAGCACCCTTAAAAGCTTTGCTTGCAATGTGAGATTCAAATCGCCGATTTCGTCCAAAAACAACGTCCCACCGTCCGCCTCTTCAAAAAGTCCTGTCTTTTTTTCCACAGCTCCCGTGAAGGCGCCTTTGGCGTGACCAAAGAGCTCCGACTCTAAAAGATTTTCTGGAATGGCAGAACAATTGATCGCGACAAAGGGGTTGTTGCTGCGTGGACTCCAGCGATGAATCGCCTTTGCAAATACTTCTTTCCCGGTGCCGCTTTCACCCGTAATCGAAACAGTGGAAGAACTTTTGGATACACGACGGGCCAGATCCAGAATCCGATGAATGCTTTCGCTTTTCCCGATAATACCTTCAGGATGCATTCCTTTACTTATATCCAAAGTTTCTTTGAGAGTTTTATTTTCGGCACTTAAGTGATTGAATTTAAAAGCCCGTTGCGCGGAAATTAACAGCTGGGGAAAGTGCAAAGGCTTTACAACAAAATCATAAGCTCCCGCCTCGATGGCCTGGACTGCGACATCCACATCATTAGAAACGGTGATCAAAATTATCGGCGTATGAACGCCTTCTGCGCGCATACGTTTGATAAATTCCACACCGTTGATCGCGGGAAGATTCAAATCAGTGATGATCGCATCCGGCGTGATTTTTCGAGAAATCACTTGCTGTAAGGCTGAAAGTGGATTGTCTTCGTGAATAACAGTGATGCTCTTTTGACGAAAATAAGCTGTTGCCAGTTCCGCCAAATCCAAATCGTCTTCGATCAGAAGAATTGTTTTTTGCTTGTCCATAGACAACCTCCGACAAAAAATACTTTTCTAATGGGGCATATATCCACAATTGTTTTATGGCTTTTTGCCACATTTAAGACATTAATTCACTCCTATGTTAAACATATTACACTTGATGAACACTTTGTAAGGAATCGCGTCTGCATAGCATGAAAGCATCGGGGCATTTTATATTCTGGTACTGTTTCGTTTTCTTATTCGAAAGACGACGTGAGCGACGGCTCTAACGCCCCCATCAAGTTTTGCAATTCAGTACATATTTGGGCCAATGAGGAAGCATCTTGATTCCGCCCGGCCTCTTCAAGAGAAACCGCCAAAGGAACCAGCGACGGAAATTCAAACGTCTTCGCGTTGCCCTTGATTTGATGGCCCACCTGCACCACGAAATCCCAATCAATCTGCGCTTTCATTCTTTCGATCTGCACAAGCTCTTCTTTACGACGAAGCAGATACTTCTTTTTGGCTTCCAAAGGAAGCTTTATCGCACTTTCCATTACACCTCCGCCGTATGATTCAAATAAAAATAAACTTCTTGAACCAAAAGTTCCCCAGAAACGGGCTTGGTGATCTGTCCGTTGCAACCGGCAGCCAAACAGCTTTGCACCTCTTCATTAAGAGCGTGAGCGGTCAGCGCAATCACGGGTTTTGTAAAACCGCGTTGGCGAATTCGTTTTGTCGCTTCCTTGCCGTCCATTTTTGGAATCTGAATATCCATCAGCACGATGTCGGGTTCAATTTTAAACGCACTTTCCACAGCTTTTTCGCCGTCATCAGCGACGACGACGTCGGCCCCGGCCGCTTTAAGAAAATGTTGAAAGATTTCCTGATTATCTTCGGAATCTTCCACCAAAAGAATTCGTACATCTTTAAGAAGATTGCGCAGATCCAATCCCGTCCAGTCGATGGGCCGAACCGGTCCCATTTCCACCCCCGCCGACACCGCTTTAACCGGGGCCGAGTGGATATTTAGGAATTCCTTAGGAACTCCACGCAAAGGAATGCGCAGACAAAATGTCGAGCCCTTGCCGACCGAAGAAGCCAAGAGAAATAACTCTCCCCCCAAAAGCTCGGCCAATCGTCGCGACAGAGCCAAGCCCAATCCCGTTCCTCCGTACTTACGAGTCGTGGAAACATCTCCTTGTGAAAAGGGCTTAAATAAGTTTTCCCGGTTCTTTTCGCTGATCCCAATTCCACTATCTTGAATCTGGAACTCCAGAAACTCTTCCTGCAGATCATTTACGTAGGTCTTATACAACAGCTTTACACTGCCGTTTTCCGTGAACTTGATGGCGTTCCCGACGACATTGACCAGAATTTGTTTCAAACGAATATCGTCAGTAAAAAGATACGCGGGGACATTACTCAGTTTGGCGACATTGAATTGAATCTTCTTATCGGAGGCGCGCACCTCCATGATGGATTTCACTTCATGAATCAGATTTTCCAGATTCACTTGTGCCATTTCAAACTGCAATTTTCCCGCCTCCACCTTAGAGATATCCAAAATGTCGTCAATCAATCGAGCCAGTTCCTTCCCATTGCGCTTAACACTTTTTACGATCTGTTTTTTTTCTTCACCATCAAGTTCGTCATCAGCCAGAATCTCGGAATAGCCAACGATCACCCCCAAAGGAGTCCGGATTTCATGACTCATATTTGCCAGGAACGAGCTTTTCATAAAGTTCGCATCTTCGGCTCTTCTTAGCAAAATCGCTTTATCGTAGGACATGGCAAACTGCCCGACGATACTTGCCAAGGCATATTCCATCACTTTGGAGTCGACAAGGGCTTGCGGTCCTTTGACTATAATTAGAATCGAGTTGCTTTTGCCGGATTCGTGGAGAACCGAGCGCATCAAAAAGTATGAATCCTGGGTAAGGCGATCTTGCATTTCCGAGCTGAAAAAAGACACGACCTTACGCGAAAACTCCGATGTTGACGTCAATGCGAAGACCCCGTCTTTAAGGTGGTTGTCGAACTCTCCGGATAGATCCAAAAACTCTGGAAAGCTATCGATCACTTTCTGAAATCTTTTTTCGTAAGGTCCCCGACTTTCGCGAACAAAAACGACGCAGTCTTCAATCTTAAAAACATCTTCCAAGTGATGACAGAACTTTTCAAACAAATCGCTTCCCTCAATAGAAGAGGAAAGATCTGCGATAGTACTATTCAGACGACGAAACAACGCCAGCTCTTCGGATTTACTTTTCGAAAGCAGTGCCAAAGAGTCCTGATGCTTCTCGCTGAATTTCAAAAACTGCTGGGTCGACCACAAGGCCAGAAAAATCACCGACAACATAATCAGTGTGACAAAGGCAAAAAGAATCGGAACATATCGTTCATACCAGTTAAAAAAATGCGGCAACGGTGCAAAACTCAATGTCCACGTTTTATCTAAAACCTGAATTTCTCTCTCTGTCGTCATCCCTACGGCGGGCAGAAGTTCTTCGTCCTTTGCTGGAAACCGTTCATATAAAGGCAAAGATCGACCTAACTTACGGTCGAAGACTGCGATCTTATAGTTGACCTTTTCAGCATAGAACTGGGGAACACCAAAGGCGCCGTTGAAAAAACGACCGATACGAATGACCGAATACGCAAATCCCAACAAATCTTTTTTCGGTTCAAGTTCGCCGGTAACACTAATGACTTTTGTCACCGGCAAATACATCAGGACACCTTGTTGACTCTTTTCGCCTTCGCTTTCATCCGAGACAAAAATAACAGGATCCGACAGCGCCAGGCCATTCGACAGCAGTGCTTTATCCATGGCCGAACGACGGGTGAGATCTGAATAGGCATCAAAACCCAACGCGCGTTTGTTGCGCCAATCGTGAGGTTCGACCATCACCACGGACGTATAAAGGGAACGCTCTGAGTTCGGCCAAAATTTAAAATCCGCAATCCCCTGCTCGCGCATCTTGCGTTCCAAATCGGGGATTTCTGAACGCTCCAGTTTTTGCGCAAAACCAATCCCCTGCAATCCCGGCGAACGCTTCAAAATTTCGGTGGACTCAATGTACTCCTGAAACTGACGGGCTGTGGGAATACCATGCAACTGCACGAAGGCACGTGTATCAAATAAGGCCTGACTGTAGGCCGAAAACTCGCGGTGGATGATCGAACTAACCTTGCCGATTTCAGATTCTAAGCGGGCGTTCCATTCCTTCTCAAGATGCACCTTGACGGTCCACCAACTTAGCACGCTGACAGATATAATAATGAGAAGAACTAAAAACACATTCCACTCATGCGATAAAACAAAAACTCTTTTCAGTCGCTTCACATCGTGTTCCTACATCTGTTCGTATTTTTAGGGGAATTAGGGAAGCCTCGCAACTAGGAAAATTTCCCTCACAATGGGGGTCTTTCCCTTTTTTCGAACATTTTATTGTTTATGCGCAATATATTTGATTTCAGAGTCCATTTGTCAGTTGGAATAGGACCATTACATGACAGAAATGACCTTGTGCTTTCACTATTTTGCCCACCAAAACTGACCCCAGCGCGAGGCTTAAGAACGACCCAAACGCTCTTTAACACTGTTAAGATTTCTTAGACACCTGTCGAAGAATTTCTATTTTAAATGGCTTTCAGCGAGCTTCCAGTTGGCTTTCCCTTTGCTTTAGGACTGAACAACGGGAGGAAATTCATGAATACACAGATCTTTATTACGGGAACATCGACCGTTCCCCAGGTGCTCAAAAAAGAAAATCGCTTCGCCTGCCACATCATCGAAAATCCATACGCACTCAGATCCGCGCTGCAGATGACCGAGGGGGAAAAAATTGTTGTCGTTTTTCTGCCCTTTCTAGAGGTCCGTCACTTCGACATTTACTCGTTCCTGCAACGAACCATTGCAAACGTGAAGACCTTTTTTGTGGTCAGTGAACTTTCCGCCCCGATGAAGATGAAACTAAAATCCTTTAAAGATTTTATTGTTCTTTGGAAAACCGAAGAGGCTCATTTGACCAAGGACATTCTGGCATATCTTGACGGGAAGAATTTAGAACTGCGCCAAGACAAACGCGAAGCCCATCCAAGGCGCGCCATGCTCAGCCCCTCGCAACTTCCTTTGGGGGCTGAGAACCGAAGCTTCCAACCTATCTTAGGCGGTGACTTCGAGAATATTTCCTTGAATGGCTCGTGTCTGAAAATCAAAGCGCCCTTTTATCAAAAAAAGGATTTCGTAACTTTGTCGTATCAAACGAAAGAAGGCGAATATGTCACCGTAGAGGGTCAGGTCCGCTGGGCCAAGTGGGATGAAAATGCCCAAAGCCAGGAACTGGGCGTGCAGTTTCTGACCCAGGCCTGACCTCTCGACGCCCTGCTTTGACAAAGCTACATATTGCCTCCCACTTCAATCTGTGCGTTCATTGAGGGGTGGGAGACATTATGAAAACAACACTCTTCATCGGCGTACTTTTTTTGCAACTTTTTTCTTTCACGGCGGAAGCCACTCGACAGATTACCGTCACCGGTCGAGGAACTGAGAACTCCTTCTGCAATGCCAACAGCGGTTTTTTCTGCCTTACAAATGCCAAAAACCGCGCCCAACAAGATGGTGAAAGAGATG
This sequence comes from Bdellovibrio sp. ArHS, assembly GCF_000786105.1. NCBI lineage: Bacteria > Pseudomonadati > Bdellovibrionota > Bdellovibrionia > Bdellovibrionales > Pseudobdellovibrionaceae > Bdellovibrio > Bdellovibrio sp. ArHS. The sequence continues at coordinate 13,044 of NZ_JTEV01000036.1, read as the reverse complement.
CGCGTTGGACCTGCGAAATGAGCCATCGCGGGCGCGCATTAAGCTACACTTCTTACTGCAGTACGAACTGCAATCCAAACTATCTGCCGCCGAATCATGACGGAACTTGGGTGTACTGCCGTTCTGAATGCCGCATGGATTGCGAAGTGCAATGATTGACTTCCTGAAATCCAAGGATGCCGCTGTTCGCTGGGGATTTTTTCTGATCCTGCTGGCGGCGTTTTTATTTATTAATTTTCCTTTCTTGATGCCGTTTTTGATCGCGGGTGTTTTTGCGTTAGGTCTTCATGATTTCGTAGAACGCCTTGGCAAAAAGTTGAAAATAAAAAGAAAGCCGTCCATCGCCATTACTTTATTCGCAGGCTTTGCCATTTTCTGGATTCCGATATCCTTAGCCATCTATCGTCTGATTTCCTACATCAGCCAACCTGAAGTCATCAAAACCGACAAACTAGTCAATCAGATTCACGACCTAAAAGATCTGATCTTAGGCTACTTGCAGAAAATCTCGAACTGGACAGGGACTGACATTGCCACCCCCGCCCGGGACATGGCCAACAGCCTGATCCGCAAATCCGGAGAAATTGTTTTTCAATACTCAACAGACATTCTCGCCCAGCTCCCAAGTATTTTTCTGGCGAGTTTTGTTTTTGTGATCACGTTGGCTTTACTTTTATCTAAAGCTCAGGCCATTAAGGAATTTGTTTTTAAATACAGTCTCGTCAAGCCCGAGTTGACAGACTCGCTGATTGATGTCGCGAAGCGAAGCTGTTCCGTGACCTTGTTTTCCACTTTGGTCATCGGCCTGATTCAAGCCGGCATCATCGGTCTGGGCAGTCTGATCTTTGGTGAAGGCGACTTCTGGCTGGTGTTAACCCTCACCTTCTTCGTCTCGTTCATTCCGGTGATTGGGGCGGCTCCGATTGGCTACCTTCTGGCGATTTTAGCCTTTATCGGCGGTCGGACCGGGAATGGGATCGGACTTGTTGTTATTGCGACCATCGCTGGCAGTATCGACAATGTTCTCAAACCCTTTATGGTTGGTAAGGAGAATAAGATTTCCGCCGTGATTGGCTTCACCTGCGTGGTCGGGGCCATCATCATGATTGGCCTGCCTGGACTGTTGATCGGCCCGGTGGTCATGAATCTGTTTGCGGGACTCAGCCCCTTGTTATTAAAACGAGAAGATCCCGAGTTAATATAAAAAAAAGCGTCTAAGAAGACGCTTTTTTTATCACTATAATTTGCGAATCACCGACTTAAAGAAGTCATTTCCTTTGTCATCCACGATGATAAAGGCCGGGAAATCTTTTACTTCAATTTTCCAGACGGACTCCATGCCTAGTTCTGGAAAATCCAGAACTTCCACTTTGGTGATGCACTCTTTTCCCAAACGCGCGGCCGGGCCACCGATGGATCCCAAATAGAATCCCCCGTAGGTCTTACAAGCTTCAGTCACTTGAGGGCTGCGGTTTCCCTTGCCCAGCATAATCATAGAGCCACCCAGGCTTTGGAATGTTCCTACATAGGGGTCCATACGCTCACTGGTGGTCGGACCAAACGAGCCTGAAGCGTATCCTTTCGGAGTTTTCGCAGGTCCCGCATAATAAACCGCATAGTTTTTAAAATACTCTGGCACACCCTCACCGCGATCGACTTTTTCTTTAAGTTTTGCGTGCGCGATGTCGCGAGCCACGATCATAGGACCATTCAGCATCACACGCGTCGCTACTTTTTGCTGTGACAAGATTTTCAGTGTTTCCTGAATCGGTTTATTCAAATCAATTTGAATGGCTTCTGCACCGGCTTCCTTCAAATGGTTGGGAAGATATTGTTCTGGATGCAACTCAAGCTGCTCCAAAAAGATCCCCTCGCGTGTGATTTTGCCTTTGATATTACGATCGGCCGAACAACTCACACCCACGCCAATCGGGCAACTAGCTCCATGGCGAGGTAAACGAATCACGCGCACGTCATGAACGAAATACTTACCCCCGAATTGCGCGCCGATCCCCGTGTCACGCGCCCATTGTTCAATCTGCTTTTCCATCTCTAGATCGCGATAAGCTCTGCCACCTTCACTTCCGGAAGTAGGAAGGCCATCCAGGTAACCCGCTGATGCGTACTTGACAATTTTCAGGGTTTCTTCCGCCGAAGTCCCACCCACACAAAACGCCAAGTGGTAGGGCGGACAAGCCGCCGTCCCTAAAGAATTCAAAGTTTCACGCACGAACTTTTCAAACCCCTCGGGATTTAGAACCGCTTTGGTCTTTTGATAAAGATAGGACTTATTCGCACTTCCGCCGCCTTTGGCCATGAACAAGAAATGATACTCATCCCCTTGCTCAGCATAGATATCAATCTGTGCGGGAAGATTAGAGCCCGTATTTTTCTCTTCAAAGAAGGACACTGGCGCCATTTGTGAAAAGCGCAGATTTCTTTTCTGATAAGTATTGAAAATACCTTTAGAGAGAAATTCTTTGTCATCCGCACCGGTGAAGACACGCTCCCCTTTTTTACCAACGACAATGGCGGTGCCCGTATCCTGACAAGACGGAAACTCCATTTGCGCGGCAATAATGGCGTTTTTCAAAAGATCAACCGCCACAAAACGATCGTTCGGAGAAGCCTCGGGGTCTTGCAAAATTCTTTCAAGTTTTTCCAGATGGCTTGCTCGTAAAAGATGAGACACATCACTGAGGGCTTCTTGCGCAAGAAGTTCCAAAGCTTCAGGTGCGATCACCAGGACTTCTTTGTCGCCCCATTTTTGGACCTGCACATGATCAGAGGAAAGCTTTTTATATTGAGCGGAATCTTTTTGTTTTTCGTAGAGAGGAAAATATTTAAATGACATGGCGTAAATGTAGCATTGCGTCTTAAGCACGCGCAAGCCTCGGTGCGGCTTTTAGGTGGGCTTTGATGGTGGGATCTGTGGAGCCGTGAATACGGCGATTTTGGGGACCGGGTCCTCTCTTGCTTGAGAGGTGGTCAGGGACCTTACCGAGGGTCGAAGAAGATTTCTAATGTCTCCTTCTGAAACAAACTTATCGCCCTGGACCTATAAGCACAAACTCATAATTTTTAGACTTTCCATAAGTTTTACTTATGGATGTTTTCACCTTAAGAGAAACCTTTTAGGGCACTAACAAATGAAGTTTTTGCATCGTATCAGCGGGTTTTTTTCGAGAGAAGCTCACTCTGTAAGCAACTCCCGCGTTGCCTTGACGAAATCCTGAAATTGCGAGGAGGATTTAGAGGCTCTTTAGATTGCCAATTGATCATTTATCTATTAGCTTCTCGGAAATTTTTACTGGAGGACCCATGGCTCTTTTGCTTGTAAGCTTATGTCTTGCAGCGGTGATCGCACTCTACTTTAAAAACAATCCGCTTGGCCACACGCGCAAATTCATGATCCGTCGTTTCGTGAATTGGTTCCCTCTAGGCATGACTTACGCATTCTTGTACATGGGACGTTACAATCTGAACGTTTCTAAAAATGCCCTTGGCGATATGATGACGAAAGAACAATTCGGTTTGATCTTCGCCGCCGGCACCATCACCTACGGTTTATCGTTCCTTCTTAATGGTCCTATTGTCGACAGAATCGGTGGCAAAAAAGGTATCATCATCGCGGCTCTGGGTTCTGCATTGATGAACTTACTCATGGGTGGCGTCACATATCTTTATTTGATGGGCCGCCTAAAAACCAACATGGTGGTGGCGTTCTCAGTTCTTTTTGCCTTGAATATGTTCTTCCAAAGTTATGGGGCCGTTTCCATTATCAAAGTGAAAGCTTATTGGTTCCACGTTCGCGAACGCGGTGTCTTTGGCGCCATCTTCGGAACTTTGATTTCTTTCGGTGTCTACTTCGCTTTCGACTGGGGACAGGCGATCGTCGAAGCTTCTAAACTTCATATCGAAGGTCAGAAAACAGCTTTCCAACGATTCATTCAACACATCTTCGCGATCGACACCGGCACCACAAATGCCACCTGGCTTGTCTTCACCATCCCGGCATTCCTACTGATCTGCTGGGCCCTGGTCGACTTCATTCTTTTGAAAGATTCTCCGAAAGAAGCCAACTTTGACGACTTCGATACGGCGGACGCTTCTTCATCTCCAGGCGAAGATGATGATAAATTGAAAATCTCCATCGGATTCATGCTTAAAAAAATCTTCACGAATCCGGTGATGATCACGATCGCTCTGGTGGACTTTACATCGGGAGTTTTGCGTAACGGGATTATGCAGTGGTATCTGGTCTATGCTCACGAAACAAAAGAAACCAACCCGGTCTTCTTTGAAGGATCACAGTTCTTTATTAAAAACTGGGGGCTTCTGCTTTGTTTAACCGGGATCTTCGGAGGCTTTGCTGCGGGCATCATTTCTGACCGCGTCTTCCAATCTCGTCGCGGCCCTCCAGCAGCGATTAACAATGCCATCATGATCATTCTTTTGATTATCATGGTGTTCTCGTTAGTAAATCATCCGACCATGCTAGGTATTTCTGCAGTGATGATCACTTTGACAGTCATCGGCGTTCACTCTTTGATGTCGGGAACCGCAGCCGCAGACTTCGGTGGTAAGAAAATGACTGCCACAGCATCAGGTATCGTTGACGGTTGCGTGTACTTGGGAAGTGGTATTCAGTCTTTGGCCATCGGATATCTGTCACACAAGAACTGGATTTACTGGCCTCTGTTCCTGATTCCTTTTGCGATCATGGGTCTTTTCCTTGCCCTGAGAATGTGGAACGAACTTCCAGCGGCGACAAAAAAGTACATCCTGGAAGTGGAAAAGAAAGAGGAAAAGCAACAGCAGCAACAGGCCCGTGGACAGACTTCCACAGACCCTGCTGGAGTTCCGAACTAAAACAGATCTCTTAACGAAATCTTAAAAAAAGCCCACTTCCGAGTGGGCTTTTTTATTTTTCTCGATTAAGGTGGCTTCATGTCTTTCTTAATTTCTTCAGCCCGTTACATTCTTCGTCTGGTGATTTTTGGAATGGTTCTGCGCGCCGTTGTCGCGCTTTATTTGAACCTCTGGGATTTCGCCTCTCCGGAAAGCTTTCAAAACACCTTGGGCCCGTTTTTGTATGGCTGGCACTTTGATTTGGCCATCGCCAGTTTTCTTTATCTTTTGCTGTACGGAAGTTCCCTGCTTTTTTCATTTTCAGAAAAAACTTTTGCGCGCTTAAACAGCCTGTTACTTCTTTGCTACACGGTTTTCATCACTGTCGACGCGATTTACGCGAAAGAATCCGGGCGCCACATTTCTTATGAGGTCTACAATCTTTTTACCATTCAAGGATCCATCGGCAGCCTTCTAAAACTGTATTGGCTGCAATTGCTGTTTGCATTTTTAGGCGCTTCTTTTGTCGGTCGCTTCTTCACCCCTCGCTACAAGCCTGTTCAGGGGTGGTTCAAAAGATCCGTAGCCTTGCTTTTCGTCCTGATCATCAGTGTTGTCTTTGCTCGCGGCTTTGAGGGCATCCCTCAGGATCCGTCCTGGGCCTACCGCGCTGGCGGCGGCAGCAAAGGGGCGACATTAGCCTTAAACGGCGCTTACGGAATCGTGTGGGCTGCGTTTGCGGGAAAAAAATCCAGCAAAGAAAATATTGAAGTTCCGCTGCATGTTAAAAGTGCCGACATCTTTGCAGAATGGCGCGCACGTCGGGGAATCGAAAAAGCCGTGGGCCATTTCGACGGTAATATTGTTATCGTGTTTATGGAGGGTTGGCCCGGAGTCTACGTGAACAAGAAAGTCGGTACTGAAGAAGTTCTGCCTTTCTTCAACTCGCTTCGCGCCGAATCCTTGCGCGTGGATTTGATGCTTGCCGGAGGCCATCGCACGACGGAAGGACTTTTTGCCACTCTTTGCAGTTTGCCCAATCCCCCCGGCAAAAGCATCATGTTCACCGAAATTGAAAATAAGGATTTCAAATGCTTCCCGCAGTTCTTAGAAAAACAAGGATATAGTTCCGCCTTTTTCCAAGGATCTGATCAGTACACCAGCGGTGTTGGACTTTTGGTTTTGAAAACCGGCTTTCAAAACTCTTATGGGAAACGTGAAATTCCGGACTGGACTCAGATCGAACAAAACGCCTGGGGCGTCTTTGATCACGATATCTATAAATTCGCGACACAGAAAATGGACACGATGACAGAGCCTATGCTTATTGGGATCAACACCAATACGACCCATGACTTGGCTCTGCCCAAAGGGGTGCGTCCCGCGTTCGGCGATGAAAGCAATATGTCTTTGCACTTAAGCGTGACCCATCATGCGGATAAAGAACTTCGCGGTTTTTATGAAGCTCTAAAAAAACGTCCTTGGAAAAAGGATTGGCTGCTGGTGCTCGTGTCTGATCACACGAGTTTTGCCGCCGATGGCATCTTTGAGCATTACTCCATCCCCTTTTTGATGAAATATCACACGGTGACAGGGAAGAAAAAAGCCCCCTTCGAGCACAAACTCATTTCCGGGGCGTTTTCACAAAACGATGTGGGCGCAACTATCGCAGATCTTACGGGCAACTCGGCCCCCGAATTCCTGGGAAGATCCTTGCTTCGTCCGCAAGAGTTTTCCACCGGAGCCAGTCTTTTTCATCTAGGAACTTCTGTGTGGTTTGAAGGTGAATGGGCCGTGGTATTTAACATTCGGGATTTCAATAATTATAAGTGCTATCATTGGCAAAACGACATGCTTTTCCACTATCCGCTGCCCTGCCCTGCTGATGGCGAAGCCATGTATCTGCGCGGCCTTAGTTATCTGAAAGAATCCCAGGAACTGCTGTTTAAATAAGCCCCTTGTTTCCTGACAGAGGAGACCTGCCATTCTTTTACAACCCCGAACCTTCCGCGCAAAATAAAGACGTGGGAGGTTCGTATGAGAATCATCTGGGCGATCGATGCGTTTGAGGATAACAAGGAATTAAATCAAAAGATGGCTGACTACATCACCCATCTCCATGAAACATCTCAGGCCGAGATTGAACCTCTTTATCTTCTCAGAGAGAATGAGATCGTGCTTCCCACCTATGAAGTCCCGGCATGGGTGACCGATCATTCGAAAACCGCAGAATCACTTTTTCGCGAAGTGCTTTCCGACTACAATCTGCCATTTTTAAAAGATCCTAAAGTCATCCCGCACGCTTCCCAGTCCCACGCTGGCGCGGCGGAAACGCTTTCTAATTATGCACTCAAAAGCCACACCGACCTTATTATCGTCGGCAGCCATGGTCGACAGGGACTGCAAAGATTCCTTCTAGGAAGCTTCGCGGAAAGCCTGCTCTTGCAATCCGAAGTCCCGGTCTGTGTTGTCGGCAGTCACGCTTTAAAAACAAAAAGCAGTCGCAGCATTCTTTTCCCAACAGAATTTGGCGAGCATTCTAAAGACAACTTCCGTCATGTCTTGAATTTAGCGCGTCACTTTAATGCGGAAGTCTTTTTACTTCACGCTATTGCTCGCCCGATTGAAAGTCTTTTTGACTTAGACACCCGTCCCCGTGTCTACAACTACGAGGGAAAAATGATGACGTTGGAACAAATCGTCGCAAGCCAAATTGAATCCCAATCACATCGCGCCCAACAATGGGTGGATTGGGCTGCGAAAGAAGGTGTAATCGCGCATTTCCATATCGACAACACCTTTAAGCCCATAGACGAATTAATTTTGGCTACGGTCGAAACTCACCAATCTGACTTGATCGTGATGGAAGCGCAAAGCGGCCCGATGAGTGCCGCCCTTTTAGGAAGTTATACACGCAACGTGGTTCGTAAAGCGATCTGTCCCGTTTATGTGCTCACTCGCCATTTTTATGACAAGCAGGAAGATCGCTTTATCGATACACCGGCTCCTTAAGCGCGTCCCTGAGAAGGACGCATGGAATCGGGAAGTTTTTTGTAGATGTTGTTAAGATGCGTTTTCAAGGTGGCTTTCGAGATAAAGAGTTTTTCGGCGATCACCGCATTCGTGTGTCCCTCTAACACCATATTCATGATGCGCAGTTCACTCTTCGTTAAACCTTTTTCTCGGAAAAAAGCTTCTTGTTTTTGCTTTTGTTCTTCTTGACCCTCGAGAAGATACAAAAGAGTTGTGATGCGATCGCCATCGTTGACGATCATAATGTCCACTTTCTGTCCTTCAAGCTCACTGTCTTTAAATACATGCATTCCTGGAGAAACTGCGGAGTATTCACTGATTTTTTTGCAAAGGGCATTGCAGGTTTTATTACAGACCTGGCCCACCATGGGTCCACAGGTTTTTATGGATGTGTCGTTCTGGAAAAGAACTTTCTCTTCCTGATTCTTGATACACATGCCTAGCTTCTTGCCCAAACTTAATTCGTTATTGAGGACTTCATTTAAGTTCACGCGACCTCCTGAGGACTATATTCGTTCGCTTTGGCCCAAGAATCGATGACGCAGATCATGATTTAAATTTATTTTCGCCCCTAAAGACGGGTTTTTAAAATGTGAGGTGATAAGAAAAATAGCGCATGCGCAATGCGCTATACGACATTTCATACCTGGGCTTAAAAACCCCAAAAAAGCGTAATACAGGCGATTTTCAGCATAGTTATCTGATAAAATCCGATGAATTTTATACTGATATTTATTAATAATCTGAAATCCGAGTAACATATTTTTAGCGTCCCAAGGAAAAATGTGTTTAATAATTCATTTTTCATTTAATTCTTGATTGCTAATTGGCAATATTGTCTAGACTTCAAGTATTCTAGACTAAAATGAGACTAACGTTCGTTATTTTTGTTAAGATTCGGTCAAATCGTACTCCCCGCCGGCACTCTGGTACTGTATGTTAATACTTTGCGTACTAGTATTGAATATTAAACCCTAAAGACCGAATATGAATACGAGCAAAGTTTATAAGCCTCGAAAGGAGGAAGTTATGGGTGCTGCTCCAATCAGCCACACAAATCCCGAAAAGAAATATATGCTCAAAATTCCGGTGCAAAAACGGTCCAAAGAAACGGTCGCGAGCATTGTGGAATCTTGTGCCCGACTTCTCGTTCAAGAGCCCTATCATGCAATCACGACAGACAAGATTGCTGAAATGGCCGGAGTGAGTATCGGATCCCTTTATCAATTCTTCGCCAACAAGGAAGCCATTGTCGCTGCGGTTATCGACGATCTTTTGCAAAAAGACCTCGCCTATATCGAAGAAAATCTGGCAAAACTTCAAGCGACAGACTTGGATTCTAAAGTCCATGCCTTTATTGATATTGGCTTTACACGTTTCCACGACAACCGTCCCCTAAGAACCGCCCTGCAAGGCGTCCAAGGGATGCTGGACTATTGGGATACCCGCCGCGTGTTCTTTGAACACTATCAAAAAGCGGTCTTGGCGCATATGCCACCAATCCCAGGTCGCGATCGCGAAATGATGGCGCTATTTATCGTCAGTTGCTTTAATAACATTTTGCACCTGGCTTTATTAGGCCCTCAGTCGCAAGAACGTGAAGATGCGATCAAGAAGGAAGTCTTCCTGTTGATCCGTCGCTACTTGAATCCTTAAGACCCGGTCTTAAGAATTCCCTTGCGTCTTAAAACCCTCCTCGTATCCTTAAAAGGACTTCAGGAGGGTTTTTTTATGCTTAAAAAAATCAAGACGCCTTTCACCGAGATGATGAACATTGATTATCCCATCATCGCCGCCCCTATGTTCTTAGTCAGCAACACCGACCTTGTCGTGGAAGCCAGCGAAAGTGGTGGCATTGGCACCTTCCCGGCTTTGAATTATCGACCTATCGAAAAGTATGTCGAAGCACTCAAAGACATCAAAAGTCGCACCAAGAAACCCGTTGGCGTGAACATCATCGTTAATAAAAGCAATACCCGCCAATCCGAAGATCTGAAGTACGCCCTTGATAATGGCGTGGATCTTTTCATCACCTCTTTAGGAAGCCCCAAGGAAGTCATTAAAGAGGCGCACAAAAATGGCGCGAAAGTTCTTTGTGATGTCACTAATTTAGAACATGCTCTTAAAGTTCAAGATATGGGTGCTGATGGCGTGATTGCGGTCTCTAGCGGCGCCGGAGGACATGCCGGACCCATTTCCCCTTTGGTGCTCATTCCGTGGCTTAAAACTCGTCTGCAAATTCCGATTATTGCAGCCGGAGGAATTTCTCATGGTTCGATGATCTCGGCCTGCTTGGCATTGGGAGCATCTGGCGTCAGCGTCGGCACTCGTTTCATCGCAAGCCAGGAAGCCCAGGTAGACCCCGCTTACAAGGAAGCCATTATCAAATCCACACCCGAGGATATCGTGATGACCACGCGAGTCTCTGGCACGCCGGCCGCTGTGATTAATACTCCCTATGTGCAAAAAATCGGAACAGATCTTCCCTGGGCAATGAAAGTTCTCAAAGACCACAAATTGACCAAAAAATACATGGTGCCCTTGATTCATCTCATGGGAATGAAATCCCTGGAAGAAGCAGCCAGCAAACCCACTTGGAAAACGGTATGGACCGCCGGTCAGTCCGTGGGCTTGGTCGAAGATATTCTTTCGGTGAAAGAGATTTATAACAAACTCGTCACCGAATATGATCAAAGCGTGAAACAGCTTTCCAGTTTAGGACTTGAGTGATCGATTGCGCACAGACAACGTCAGCTCATAAGTCATCACGGGTTCTGTCGGGTTGGTTTTAGGAACCACCGCATAACCCTTCATCTTTCTTTCTAGGCGCGCGGGATTGGTCTTGGCCTCTTCAATCAAACTGCGCACAGCTTCGATTTCGTCGCAAATAAAATGCACATCTCCGTCAGCGCGTTTGATGTACTGACCCGAAAAATCTTTAAAAATAAAATCAATTTTTTGCTTACTTTCGGAAATCGCCACAACGGCGGCCGCAGCAATGGAAAGTTCAGCACCAATCCCCAAAGCTCCGAAATACATAGAGTTCAAATGATTTTTGGTACGATAATTCAATGGGATTTTCAAAACAAAGCGTTTCTCTGTCGATTCCACCACACGTGGATTGACAAATAAAACCAAAGGAATTTTTAAAAGCCCGTACAAATTAACGAAAGCAGTCAGTTTTAAATTTTTCATATTCATATTTAAATTCTAGAGCCACGCCCGAGGACCTACTAGTATTGACAAAACGCACCATAGAGAATGAAATAAAAGCAGAAGCAGGCTCCCGCGAAGCCCCTCTTTTGCGGTCCTGCCCTTTTACTTGACCCCTTGAACTAAGCCCTTGTAAAGGAAAGGTGACTTCAGTTAAGGGGCCTTCTGTATATGGCGAATTCAAAAAAAATCAAACTGCTCGATCGCATCACTCCGCAAGTGGTCCGCGAAGCCAAGCAAGTTTTTCGAGACACAGGCCTCAAGGGCGTTATTAAACGTTATGGTTGGAAATTCTTCGCGGTTTTTTTTGCGTACTACTTAATTCGTGATGTGACCCTGTATATTTTGTTGCCATTATATCTAGCGAACAAAATATTCTAGAACAGCCTCGCGTGGAATCTTTAGAGGTCAATCCCCAAGAAGAAACTACCGACAAGAGCTATGAAGACGGCGAAAGCCATGATCGCGAGCTTATTCTCTCGCTGCTTCAAAAACAAAATTCCTGTGAGAAAAACACGCACCACCGGGAGCAAAACCAGAATAATTAGCCCCGCATACGAAATAAGGAGTCCCCGGTCTTTCATCAGAAACGCCCATTGCAAGCTTTCCCACAAAGATGTCGGCCGGTATTCTGTCAAAGAAGACAAGTTGTTTGCCCCGTTCCAACGCAGCCACAACCAGCCCACCAGAAGAAAGATCCCCGCAAAAAGCACCCCGCTTCGCAAAAGCTGACTGATACGATACTCAAGACGATTCAAGTTCTTTTCCGCTTCGGAACCAACAGCTTTGACGGTCATGACAGCCCCTTCACGATCATCTGAATAGAAACTATGGCCAAAACCACCACGAAAATTTGGCGAATGCGCTTGGCTGGCATTTTCGTCATGACTTTTGCCCCAACAAAAGACCCCACAATAATCCCCACCGCCACTGGTGCCGCGATTTCGGGATGCACATCCCCTCGCAAAAGATACGCCCCCGCGCTGGCAGAAGCTGTCACACCAATCATAAAGTTTGAGGTCGCCGAAGACACTTTGATGGGCAACTTCATCGCCCCATCCATCGCCAGAACTTTAAAAATGCCGCTACCAATTCCGAGAAGCGCGGAAAGAATTCCCGCACCAAACATCGCAAAAAGTCCCCAGGGCACATTCTGCACTTTGTAGTCCACCCAATGACCGTCCCCTTCAGGATAAGATCCATTCAACTTCAAAGACTCAGCCCAAGGGTGATTTTCCGCCGTCAAATGCTCGGCTCTTTTTCGCAACATCATAAGAGCTGAAAACAGTAGCAAAAGACCGAAGAGAAGAAATAAAGACTTGGCTTGAATGTAGGCCGAAATGAAAAATCCGACAATGGCTCCGGCCACGGTTCCGATCTCTAGAAAAACGGCCAAACGAAGATTGGTCAAAGAATCCTTCAGATAACTGGCGGCTGCCCCTGAACTTGTCGCCACGATCGAAATCAGACTTGCGGCGATAGCGTAACGAATGTCGACATGATAAACCAAAGTCAAAACCGGAACGATAATTAGACCGCCGCCAAGCCCTAATAAAGCCCCAAGAAATCCCGCACCGATGGCTGTGACAAGCAGCAAAAGCTCTAACATGGGCGCAAAACCTTACTTCGGACACTCATAGAGTTTCACCAGTCGAGCGCCGAAATAAGTATCTTTCTTCGTGAATTGCCAAGGCGGATAAGGCAGGAACTCTGCCTGAGCACACTGTCCTTTCTGCGCAACAGCCCATTGACGATCTTCTGAAGACGCGGTGAAGATTTCTCCGGTTTTCTGATCTTTAATACCAATTGCGAAAGAAAAAACTTTGGAAGTAATATCACCTTCTGCTCTGGTGACCAAAGCAACTGGCAACTCTACACGCTCAACCGCGGTGATCTCGCCGACAATCGTTTTAGAAAAAATAACACTGTAATTCGCCACAACCACCC
>NZ_JTEV01000035.1 GCF_000786105.1 Bdellovibrio sp. ArHS | reverse complement strand
GGGGGGGAGTGTAACTGTTATTCAGGGTATAACTGTCACAGAGGCCCGTGAAATAGCTTTAGACGTATATAAAGCAAATGCACTTGATTTAGCAAAATCGGCACGTGATCTCGTTGATGAAAGAGTTAGTAAGATCACGGATAAAATTGTAACTGAGATACACAGTAGAAAAGCTGAAGCCCTGAATTCATTCGGAGATCCGGACTTTCAATACAAACTCTATGAATCGAGTATAGCCTTTGCGAGATCAGGTGATGCCGATCTCGAAAAGCTATTGGTTGATTTAATGGTTGAGCGAGCAAGCGAAAATACTAGATCAACAAAACAGCTGATTCTGAATGAGGCGGTCGAGGTTGTAGGAAAGGTATCTCAGCAACAACATTGCATAATTGTGTCTGTTTTTCTTGCGAGACATTCACGCTTTAAGACTGGTGATTACAAAGAATTTTTATCACGCTTAGAGACCCTATGGATTAAATATTTTAGTAGTCTAAATAAATCAGATCTTAGCTACAAACATTTGGAGTATTTGGGCTGCATGACTTCCTCGATTGGCACAATGGATATATTTAAAATATTGAAGGGCCACTATGGTGGATTCTTCATTAAGGGATTCAAGGAAGAGGACATTCCAGAAAAATTTCGCACCGAAGCAATGAAGGTGTGTTGTCAGCACTTATTTGAAAAAAATTTTCTTCAGTATAGTTGTCTAGATGAAGAGGTTTTATCAGTTGAAATGAAAAACAAAGGAGTCGCAGTCGAAGCGCACCAGGAAATATTGGGTCATTACAGGCAAACATTGATGGCAAACTCTGATATTCAAAAAAAGTTAGAGAGCGACCTTCCATCTAGTAACATTATTTTCGAAAAATGGAAAGAGACACCATTGAAAAGTTGTACTTTGACTAGTGTCGGGCGAGCACTCGCAATTTCCTTCCTCCACTCTCACGGACATTCAGGATTTAACTTTGACACTTGGTTAGTGGAGTGATTTCAGGAATATAGGATAGGTTTTGGTGCAGGAGGAAGTTCCGATAAGTTGCGACTCTCCTCCACCAATTTTTTTCCGAGAAAATCCGATAAATACCAGCCTTCCCCTCTTAGGGGCTATTTTCATAGAGAGAATTCATTCTGCATTGTCCGACATCATCCAACCACAGCCGAAGGCTAAGGTGGGTATCTTTGGGGGGTAACCTGCTTGAGGAGTAAGAAGTTACCCCCAGATGGCATTAACGGACACCCTAATTAAGAATACAAAGGCTTCGGAGAAGATTCAGAAGCTATATGACGAGAAGGGGCCTTTACTTAGAAGTTACTCCCAAGGGAAGTAAGCGCTGGCGGTGTAAATGCCGCTTCATGGGTAAAGAGAAGCTTTTGTCTTTAGGGGGTTATATCCTGAGATCTCTCTTAAAGTTGCTCGGGAGCATAGAGACGATCTGCGAAGAAAAGTCGCTAAAGGAATAGATCCCAGCGCGCAACGCAAAGCTCTTAAAGACACCCATTTAGAAATGTCTGCAAACACATTTGAGGTTGTTGGAAGAGAATGGCAAATGAGGTTTTCAAATACGTGGGTGTCAAGTCATGCTGACAGAATTTTAAACCGACTGGAACGCGATTTGTTTCCATGGTTGGGAAATAAACCGATTGCTAACCTAACTCCTCTCGAAGTTTTAAATTGCCTTCGTCAATGAACGACCACATGCCTTGAGAAAGGAAGTGGAATTGAGAGTTTATCAATTGATGGCGCCAGTTACATATGAAACCCTAGCTGGCTCACGAACAGTTCATTCATTTAAGCGACCCTCAAAACAGTTAATTGAAGGTGCGCAAAAGGATCTCAAGCTTTATGGGCCTGTTACTGACCTAGTTGTAGAAAGTTATGCATGGGGGCAGTTAAGTGAGCCTGGAAAATAGATCTAATTACCAAAGACTTCAGAGGGTGCTTTTGGTTTTATTAGAACAATGAAAGTGTCTCTCATGGACTCTTTCTTGCGTTTATTTTTAGGTCCTGTGACGATGCCATGAAGATTATTTTCTTGAGTTGGATCTTTCCAGACGTTTCCGCAAATTTCTTTCGAAAGTAAAGCATCTCTAACTGCTCGCACCTGAGCTAGTGAAAAGCCGACTCCTTTTTCACGTATTACTTCTGAATATTGATTTCGAATTGATTCTTCAGTCTGAGCTTCGCCGTGAAGATCGACAGACATTTCTAAGTCATCATATGCGCCTGAGGTTGGTTTATCTATTGGATGAGGCTTCCAATGGCTAGAATAAACTGGGAGTCTGCGAAGGCAGAACTCCTCGTTTGTAGCAAGATTTAGCTGTCTTGAGTGTGATTCTTCCAGTGCCACGGTATTCACGCAATAGATGATCGAATCATTGAAGCGGCTTCCCATATGCTCGTTGACGGCAAAGATAAGGATTCATCCGTAATCTCGGCACAAAATCGATAAGCATTTTCATTAGGCCCAATAAATAAAATAAAAGAAATCTCGGGCCCTTCCCAGTGAAGGCTAATTGATCCGTCTCTTTCGGGCATGATTTCTGGCTGCACTTGGGGAGAAAATGTTGCGCATACTTGTTTGGCCAACTGTATAGTTGCAGAAGTAGGGGCTGGCGAACCGTAAGTATCCCAGTCGTCAGGTAATATTTCTATGTCTCGAAATCCAAATTCTAACCGCTGATTCAATGGATAACTTAGATTTGAAGCGGCCGTTTCTAATAAAAGCTGTAAGTGACCTACTACAGTACCTGATGTTTGCTCAGCGGTTTCATCAGCCTCATAAAATAAAATTTCGTCTGGTCTATAATAAGCTACAGACTCTTGTTTGTGGGCGAGATTAGTAAATCCTCTATAATTTATAGACATTATTCCGCCTCCAAAGCCTTCAGTACATCATCTGAGATTGACCACACAAATACTTCGAACAACCTAGTATTTAGTTCTGAAGCAACCGCCTTAACCGAGGACAGTGCAAGGGGGTCAAATTTTTGATTAAAATCTAAATCAAGCTTAAGTAAATAGCTTTTATCCGTAGATTTCCTAACCGTAGAATCAATTATACACCTTGTGTTTCCTTCCGTAAGCTCATATCGGTTGTATCCAAGTGAGACAGATTCAGGCTTAAAAACTCCATCATTTATTGGAGTAAAGATCTGCTTATTCATGCCGGCACCTGTATAGCCGAGGCTGGCGTCATTTGTGACAGCAATCTCATTAATTTTTCGAATACCGATCCAATTGAACTTATCAAGCTTTAGCAAGGGCGTTAATGCAGAAAGTGCATGTTCAATTTTTTCCCATAAGTCAACAAATCCCGAATACCGCTGAGTCGAAAAAATTATTCGGTCGTTCTTAACTTGAATCGAAAAAGTGTTCTCTTTATTTTGCGCAACCAAGCCGTCAGTTTTTGTATTCGTTATGGGCGCATGAGTGGTTTTACCACTACTTTCTATCTTGGTTTCAAATCTTAGTTCGGCAGAAATTGTTTTTCTTGCTACTTCTAGCTGCAAGTTTTGAGAGGAAATTTTTTTAAACTCTGTTTCAAGAGAGTTCCAGTCAATTATGTGCGGTGCAAATCGGAGCTCTATAAAAGCATTCGAAATAAAATGGCGTTTAAAATTTCGTCTAGTTACCGATGATATATTAAGCATTGATGTACCCGGTTTTTAGAATAATAAATGTCGCGCAAATCGACAAGCTGCATTATGTCTATTGGCCGTAATATAGGCGTACGCCAATAGATTGTTCTCTATACACCCAGTTACTGGACTAAGTATAGCCTAAGGGGTATCTTTTGGGGTAACTGTGGCTCGGCTTGGTGAATAACAGTTAAATAACAGTTAAATAACAGGCACTTGTCGCTTAAGTTCAATTCCCGCCGCCCCATCTTTGGAACCTGGAAATGGTTCTAAATAATTAAAAAGATTAGATACTGCCCCTCCGGGGGAAGGAAGTCAGGTTCCGAGGTTCTTGGCCTCCTTGACACATATACGTATCGTTACCACCTTACATTGAACTTTCTAGAAGAGGTAAGGCATGGATCACAGAAGATTGAAAATCGCACACCCTGAGGCTGGCCATGCGGTTATGGCATTTATTTGTCGCCAAGGAATAAAGAAAGTTTCTCTTAAAGAGATGGAGTCTCCCAGAGGAACAGATAAATACCTCGGATTTACGCAACTTGAGCCGTTCGAACAAAAAGAGGCATTTACGATTAGTGAAGCAATTCGGAGAGTCCAAAATAGGCGGTGATGACTTAATATCTGCGGTCAAATGGATTGAAGATATGATGCAATCTGAAGATTTTAGAAATTTGGCGGCAAGGCTACCGCCCCCAGACCCAGGTGCATTAGATATGATTGCGAATCCAACGATTAGAGCTTTCATCGACTACCAAATGCACTTGTGTATTGAAGAGTTGACTCCCTATAGACGGCAAATTCGGTTGATAGCTGAAAGGTTGTACGAGAAGGAAGAGCTTACCGGAGATGAGATTTATGCTCTTTTCAACTAAAGTAGCTGCGGATGCGTAGGTTCGACAATGGTGTTCTTGCCTCCACCATTTTGTTTCCTCCTCGATTTTCGACAGTTTGTCGAAGGGTTTTCTGTAATCAAGTTGAATATTTACCCCATCCATTTAGATGGTTCGATAAAAGATGGGCAATAAACTTTGAACTTAAGTGCACAGTCCTACAATACGCTCGCAAGTTATGAGGATTTAAAGATCAGTCTTTAAGAGCCGAGGTGTTCGTGATGAGGTGAAAAAAAAGGGCTCAGTTGTGGAATCCATCAAACAATCCCGATAAGCTTCGATCGCATCTCTTTCTTTCGATCAAGCTTTCTCCCATCAACGACGAAGGTGCCGTCGCCCACGGCGTGAAGGGTGCGTCTTTCCTTTCTTGAGGTGTCGAAGTAGGCGGCGACACCTTCAAGCACTACAATGTCGTGCTTCTTTATGATGTCCACGACCTTACATTCAATGTTGGCAAGGCATTCCTGGATGAGCGGAGCATCAACATATTTTCCTGTCACGGGTGTGAATCCGAACTTATCAAACTTGTCTGTATCCTTGCCCGAACAGGTTCCGATGCCAACGACTTTATCCAGAAGATCAATTGTGGGCACTGCAATCACGCACTCGCGATTTTTTGCCAGAGCCCTATAGGAAAAATTCCAATTGCCCGTTGTGATGGCGAATTTGGGTGTAAAGTCCACAACCATTGTCCATGAAATCGTCATGATATTATTTCTTTCGCCGTCACTGGTGGTCACCAAAGTCACGGGGCCAGGTTCAATCAAGGTAAAGGCTTTGCGAAGATTCATTTTTCTCATAACAAAATCAGACGCCCTAACATTCTGAGCGTCAAGAGCGAGGCGGCTAGTTGATATATCTTTTGGCTTCTAGCAGACTCCGCGAGAATTGCTGAGGTACAGGTTGCGGGATCACTCTTGGCAGTTAGACTGGGACCTAGATAGAACTTTCATGCATCGAGATGACACGCCTGGAGGCTGTTCTTTAGACTTTTTGTCATCGGCTTTGGATCTTGTCTTAGTAGCTTCCGGCAGATTTTCTCACTATTTTTCCGAATAGAGATGTGCCTGTTGTTACAGTATTAAAGACAGTACCGTACTGTTTTACATTTTTATGAAGCAGCTCAAGGCGATGATCGTTTTCATCTGTATCTATGATGATTTCATATTCAATGGATTCCATTCTGGGGGGAGCATCTTGTCTTATGCCATGAAGCTTCACTTCAATACCCCGAAACGAAAATTTCAGCATAGGAGCGACTCTTTCGATTCCTTTGATCATGCAAGCTGAAATTGCGGCCATTAAAAGCTCCGCCGGATTGAAGGCATCCGGAGTTCCGCTCAAATTTGTATCGAGTTTAATTGTTGCAGATTTACCTGGTGTTTCACAAAACGAAACGCTTTCCTGATGGCTAAGCCATTCCGAACGCACATCAAAAGTCATTTTTTGTTTTTGATTTTCAGACATCAGAACTCCTTTTCGCTCAAAGATAGCCTCTGTTTTAGTTCATCAATTATAGGAACTCTTTCAGCAACCTTGACTTCACCATTTACGATTAAAACTGGTGTCGATATACAGATAACGACATAATTTTTTCGATGTCAGTTACTTTTTCTATCGTCTATTTTACATCGAGTTCGGCGGCAGCAAACTCGATTAGCTTCTTCCAGTGTTTTGCACTGTGCACACCCTTCGCAAATTCAGTTTGTTCGACTAAGAAGTCCTGCTGAAACTCAAAAATTTTTAAATACTATGCAGAAGCTTCGCCGAACGAGGGAAAAATCCCTAGACTCTTTTAGAAGCTAATTTTCCTAAGGAACCAGATGTCCTCAAGACTTTTTTGGGGGGCGCGAGACTTGCATCTATGGTTCGGGTGCACCCTTAAACCCCGTGTTCTACTTGGAATCTTTTTGGAGGAATAATGACTCATCACTACTGGAAATTGCCCCGAATGCTTCTTCTGCACTTTGTTGTCATGTTCGCTGTTATGTATACCATGGTCTATTCGATCTCAGATGTTTTTATAAATCTGAATCAATTCTATATGACGATGATGATGGTGTTGCCGATGGCGCTATTTATGCCATTGCTGATGCCCTCGATGTATCCAGACAAAAAAGCCAACCTGATTATATATTTGTCGTCGGTTGTGGGTTTTGCCGCATTTCTCTGGTTCATGCGTGATCAATCTTTTGTCGCAGACCGACAGTTTTTGAAATCGATGATCCCCCACCACTCAGGTGCCATTCTGATGTGTGAAAGAGCCGCGATTTCTGATTCTGAGATTAAGGATCTTTGCGCATCCATAACGCAAGGACAGAAAAAAGAGATTGATCAAATGAAGCAGATTCTGCAGCGCTTAGAAGCGAACTAACACAACATCGAAGCGGAAATGCTAATAAGATACGAAGGTTCTTGCCATCTAAGTACTCGATTTGGCTTGGTGTTGTGCAAACAAAAAATCCGATGTTGTTTCCCGATACGATAAGATACGATAATTTTGATCCGGCTTTTTTGACCGCAAAGGAAGAGGAATTCAATGAGCAAAATATACGCTTGCATATGGTCTAATGATAAAGCTGCAGAGATGGCAAAATTCTATAAATCGATCTTCAAAGGCACCAAGATTGGGAAGACCGCTTATTGGGGAAGTAACCCCATGGGGGTCAAAGAAGGTTCGGTGCTGACTATGCATCTCACATTATTGGGGCAAAAGATCATGCTCTTAAACGGATACACCGAAATGTCCTTTAATGAATCCATTTCATTTGTCGTTCCTTGTAAAACCCAACGGGAAATAGACTACTACTGGAAGAAACTCACCAGTGGGGGAGGCAAAGCTGTGCAATGTGGTTGGTTGATCGACAAATATGGCATTCGTTGGCAGATTGCTCCAGCGGAATTTGACAAGTGGAACACCAGCAAAAATAAGAAGAAGAAAGAGGCCGTCATGCACGCTATGTGGAAGATGGTCAAACTTGATCTGAAGAAGCTGCAAGAAGCCTACGAAAAAAACTAAAGCAACGAGGTTAGATATTCATGCCCTACGTTAATGTTCAAATCATCAAAGGTGCCACCAAAGAACAAAAGGCACAAATTATCGCAGACATCACGCAGTCTTTGGTCAATGTTCTTGGCAAAAAGCCAGAACACACTCATATCGTTATTCAGGAAATCGCTGAAGAGGATTGGGGTTTTGCGGGACTGCCCACGGACGAGTGGAAAAAGAAAAAGGGGAGTGGATAACCACGCCCCTTTTTCATCCTAAGAGTTCATTGCAACGAAACTACCAAGGACCTAAAGAGTTTAGTAAAGGATAACTGTCCATCATCCACGGACCGCTTGCGGAAAAATCCCAGTCAACGAAGTTGGCTGTGTCTTGCATTTGAGATGAATCCAATCCCAGCAAAGTCGTTGAAGTGGCATCGCCGCTAACAGCGCCCCCGTGACTGACCTCATTCTGCCAATACGAGTTTTGGATTCTGTTAGTGACATTGGCAGCCCCGACAAAGCCAGTGGCATCATCGCCAGTTACTACGGAAACGGAATGAACGCGCGCAACACGAGTTCCCGCAGCCGTTGTATTCAGATATCCGATAGCGCCGCCGCCTGTTGTTCCACTCACATCTACTGTCGCTTGGGCGAAAGAATCTTCAACGTATCCGTTCGTCAACATGGCTCCCACCAAGCCGCCCAGATTTGATCCGGCTGTAATAGTTGTCGAGATTACGCCTACGCGTCTCATGGTTCCTTGAAGAACGCCAACGGCGCCGCCGATTCCATAGCTTAGATTAGGTTTGTTCGCAGTCGCATCAGTGATATCGCTATTTTGAACTAAAGAGTCCTCAAGAATTCCAGACTCCATTAAGCCCACCAAGCCCCCATAAGCATAAATGCCAGCGGTGCTATTGGTGCGAACGATATGCAAGTTTGAGACTCTGTTGTTCGAAAGAGTTCCTTCGGTGACTTTACCAACAAGGCCTCCGGTAGCCACCGCGGGCCACGTGGTCAGAGTAACGTTCTCAACTCGGCAGTCCACAATCGCCATGCGAGTCATGTCGCCAGCAAGGGCGCCCAATTTATGAATCAACACGCTGGGCGGATTCCATTCTAAAGAATGCGTAACGGTCGAATTTTTTACCGTCACATTCAAAAGTGCTGTGTTTGTACTAAACGCAGATTGAATAAAAGAAACGACAAAGCCCCCGCGAAGAGCTTCTGAGGCTCCTGAAGATCCTGGGAAAGAAAAGCCGTCAATAGTCAGGTTTTTCACCTGGCCATAGCTGCCGATGTTATTGATAAGACCGACCAATTTATATCCACCCTCTGAAAGATAAGGTAGAACACCATTGCTGAGTGTCTTGTTATTGCCATCAATAGTCGCATCAAGAGCACGGATTTGATTCGGTGTTGTTCCTTGAAAGTCCAAATTGTTCGTTAACTTAAAATGGCAGTGTCGCAAATTAAGTTCGGTGCCAATTAGATTCCACTGTGCGACAGTTGCGATCAGATATGGATCCGATGTTGATGTTCCGCCGCCTCCAGCGAATTGAGATCCGAGAGTTGGGTCTGCGCAATGTGACGTCGGTGGAGTGGAGCCGCCGCCACCTCCTCCGCCGCCACCACCACCGCCGGAGTCACCTCCGAGGGATTGACCGGTTCTCACATCCACAGCTGTAGAAGAGTTGTATGAGCCACGGATTTTTAAAGTGGTATCACCATTGATATCGGCGACGGTTCTGCCAACTTCAGATAAAACGGGATAAGCAGATGTCGAAAAAAGTCCGGCGCGCGTGATTTCTGTTGGGCAAGAGCCCGAAGAACTTGTCACGCCCACGATTTGAAAAAGGCGAGATGAGCCGACAGGAACTTCGACCTTGAGAGTTCCGCCGGTGGTTGCTGCAACCATCGTTGAAACCAATCCTAGACCCTGTTCTTGACTAATGCCGGACCCAGTTACGTTTAAGACGACACAATCAAAATCAGCGACGGTAGAGGGAGCAGAACTGGTGTTAATTCCCGAGCGTAAAGCAGGAATTTCGACTTCGACCATGGTTTTTTCTTTATTGTTTCCTGTACATCCTGCGGTTATCAACAGAGATGTCGACGCTAAAACTAAGCTTATTAAATTCTTATTCATATTATCTCCGTAAAATTAAGGTTCAAAAATCACATTAACATTAGGATTTGATTTTCCTGGCAGCGGCTGCAACGGATCTCGAGAAATTCCGCTTCCTGGAGCAGCCCCACTACTAAATCCTGGACCCGCATCATTCCATGAAGGCAGAGCTGGAGACGCTGAACTTCCTGGATTCGTTTGGGCTGTCCCACCTGTGTTAGAGGCTGGTCCTCGCACTTCAGGAGTTGCCGGAGTTTCAGGATTTACGATGGCCTGAGAGATCGAATTGACAACTTCTTTCGTCGAAGGTGACTGCTGCTGCGAAGGACGCAAATCATTTGATTGTGACTCGGTGACCTTCTGAGTTGTTGCGACGACTTCTGTCGATGCGTTTTTGGCAGGGCGAACGGTGACGAAGCTTCCCGCGGCGAGTTGTACGGTGTCTCCGGCTTTCTGACCGTTGCGTGTATCTTTCGTGTAAGCGATCACGGCGTCTCCGTCGACAGAGACATAGCTCATTGCTGGATTGGTACTGGATTCATTTCGGCCAACAACGTAGCGACCGGAATTTAAAGTGAAGGTCGCTGAATCTGTTTTAACAACAATAGCGGCGGTGCTCGCGGTACCCATTTTTTTAACACCGTCGACAGCTCCTTTTTGCACGGACACCGTCACGGCACTTCCGGCAACAGAATCTACGGTGACAACGGAATTTGACGAAAAGTTCACCACGCTGTCACTGCCGAAGATGACCGACGCAGTGGCTCCTGGCGCCGTTTCAACTTTAGCTCCGGCAGGAACTATGTCGCCGGCCTTTGCTGGTTGACCATTGATATAAACCTCACCACTGGTGCTGACCAATCTTCCTTCTGTCGCCTCTTCAGCCGCTGACAAGTTTGTCATGCAAAGTGCGAAGAGGATAATAAATGTCTTTTTAAATTTAGAAAGCATATTCCACCTGTCCCATCACTGTGTTGCGCTTATAGCTGGCGCTGCTAATATTAGAATTGTTATTTGTAACAAAGATATCGAATGCAAAATTCAAATTCGGCTCAGAGGCTGGAGTGTAGGTAGCCCCCACAATCGCATCAAAACGATCATCTTTTCTGCCGTTAGAACTTTCGAAATAGTTGTTTTGGGCGAATGAAAAATTCAGGCGTCCGCGAATCAATTCGGTCATGCGACCGGAAATCCCGGAGGAAATACCATAGGCCTGTAGACGGTAATTATCACCCTCTGCAAAAACTTGTGAAAAATTGAGTGAAGACTGCCAAATAAGACTGTCAACGCGTTTGGCATACCATAAGGAAGGGGTTACCACTGCGCCATCGCGGTTGTCGTCTGAAGTCGCGGCAGTTTCCTCGGCAAACTTTTGCAAGCCCACGGGAATTTCAAAGCCCAATCTGGAATATTCATTAAGATCGCGTGAAAGGTTAGCAAAGACCGTGTCTGTCCAGGAAAAGAATCTCATCCCGTCAGAATTGACAAAGGAAACATCAAAGCGATTGCCAAATCTGGTCTGCCATACGCTTGCAGAATTTGTGGACGGTTCCCATTCCGCTGCCAGAAATTGATAGATCGAGTTGTAAGAGTCGACTTGAGATTTGATGTATCCCGTATAAGAAGTCGTTGAGCGAAGCTCTAGGTTTCCTGAACTGAAAGGTCGATGATAGCGCACCTGAGCAACAGGGTTGAAGAAAGCACTTTCAGGAGAGCTTGAGCTATTGAGAGAATCAGAAAGCAGCATGACATTGTTGTCATGGCCAATTCGCAAAAGCACGGAGCTTTTCAGCTCACCCACATCTGCAGCTTTCTCGCTTTCAACGAGGGCGGTGCATCCCTTTGTGCGAAGGTGTTCCGCAGCAATAAGATAAGCATCGCGGGTGTTTGGCGGACTTGCTGCAGACGCTTGGGTCAGCGACGCTTGAGCGTCATCACATTTTGCCGTTCGGGATTGCAACAAGGCCAATCGGCCCCAGCTTTCAGCGTCTTTTTTGTCTTCTTTCAGATGTTCCTGAAGAAGGGCAATAGCTTCATCAATCTTACCTTGATTCAGCTTATCCTGAACTGCGGTTTTAACCCATTCTCTATTGGCGTTTACAGACGGCTTGGAGTTGTCTGCCCAAGTATGTGCGGAGCACATCATTAAAGCCATGATTATAATTCTCATTTTATAGCGCACCGAAAAGTCTCCCTCTTGTTCTGTTAAAACTATGTAGTCCAACAAAGGATATCCGTGGCGGAAAGGACAGAGCTATCCCTCGAAAGAGTGATTCAGGGGGATTCAAAATCAAAACTGGAAATAGGTCGGGTGTCTTCGGCGCTTGAACTAAGAATGGGGATGTTCTAACATGCCGTTAAATGAGGTCATTCTGAACGTTTATTTCCACGACATCATCATCTGCGAGGATCATCCCATCTGCGCGACAGGCGTAGAAGTATTCCTAACTCGAGCTTTAGGCTATGCTCCAACGATTCACAAGGTGCATAGCGGGCGTCAGTTAATAAACGCGCTCTCGGAGAGAGCTGTAGACCTAGTGATTTTGGACTTAATTCTTCCGGATGCTTCTGGCCTGGACTTGCTGGAACATCTTCAGAAGATGCCGAAACATATTCCCGTCATAATTATCTCGAGCTGCGAAGACACCAGTGTTCTGAACAAGGTTCAAGAGAAGGGTGTACAAGCCCTTTTATCGAAGCTTCATTCCGAAGAGATTTTCAGGCGTGCATTGGAATCTGCTTCTTTAAACGCACAAACTTTTATTGATCCCCAGATTGCGCAACTTCTTGCAAAACCCCGCGGCGAGGGTTTAACTCCACGTGAGTGGGAAGTTTTGGTGTTGATTGCGCAGGGGCATACCAATGAATCCATTTCCCGCGCGTTGGGGTGTTCTGTTGAAACCGTCAAAACTCATCGAGCAAAGCTAGGCCAAAAAACCGCAACCCGAAACCGGGCCGAACTTACTGCTTGGTATTTACAGCGGAAGTAATAACCTAACTTGAGTTCCTTTGCCGGGTTGTGAATGCACTTGCACGTGCCCACTATGCAAATCCATAAAATACATCACAAGCTTAAATCCGATACCGAATCCGTCTCCTGATGAATTTTTGAAAGTTCTGTTTTTTCCCCGTTCCATGAGGCGGACAATATCTTCGTGAGACATACCCACGCCTTCATCTTCTACGTCGATACGAAGGTTGTTTTCGTCCTTGAACACGTTAATGCGAACTTCTTGGCCAGATCCAGACGCACGAAGGGCATTGGTTAAAAGATTGCGAACCACAGTGCCTAACATTTGCGAGTCGCCATTGGCAATCAGGGGACATGTCGGGGCCTGAGTGCGGATGTGCACATTTTTTTCTTGAAACAGGCTCGATAGCTCGGCGATGACATCTTCGATGAAAACGCAGACTTCGAAAGGTTGAAGTTGCGGTTGAAAGTGGCTGTCTTGAGTTTTCGACCACATCAAAAGTCCTTGAATCAGGTCTCTTGAAGCCAACGATGAAGTCGTCAGGATATTCGCCACCTCTTTGCCATTGCTGCCGATATCTTTCTTTAGAATTTCCAACAGACGAGTCTGACTTTGAATATGACCGTACATATCGTGCGCAATCAGGTTCATTAGCAGGCTTCGGAATTCGGCATCCTCTTGCAGTCGTTGCTCGGCAGCTTTTCTTTCCGTGACGTCTCGGAAGAAAAGAACTCTACCCGCAGTCTCCATGGCTGTTCCAAACTCTTTGTGCGTCAGCTCAAAGAACCTCGAAGTCCTGGCTTCAGAAAGAAACTGAAAGTCGCCGTTGTTTTGGGGAACGCCAGGAAGAACCTTCGTAATAGAATTGTCGATCGCGGCATCCGACAAATGAAGGTGGATCTTTGCCGAGTGGTTATATCCGATGATCTTCCCTTCGTTATTTAGGATGACTACCGGGTCGGGAAGTTGGAGATAAACTTTTTCCACGTCGATCAGCATTGAAGCGAAAAGCCGCTGGCGAAATACACCGTAGGCCACGGCCAACGCGGTAAACAAATAGGATCCGGCAGGAAGCATTGTCCAACGAAAAGGTGAATCGGTAAGAACGCAGTAGACATCCGTGGTCAATGATATCAGTGAACCTAAAAACAAGAAGGACACTTGTTTTCGTTGTGTGCTGTTACCTTGAATAAAAACCTGAGCCTCTAGAGCAAAGGACGCCACAAGCAACAGGACACTCCAAAGATAATGAACAGGATACCAGACGCCCGCTTTATATTTTAGGACGGAAAGTCCAAAGACTTGAATGGGGGCAAAGTCTGTTAAAATGAGGTCCTGAAATGCTGGCCAAACGGCGCAAATGGCGGTCACTAAGGCCGGGGCATAAAGAAGAATGATCACTTCGCGACGACGCAGCCACTTCCATTTTTGAAAATTGGAACTTAAAAATAGAAGCCAACTAGGCGCGAGGATCGCCAGCCCGACAAAACGCAGACGGGAAAATAGAACTTTTAAGTCGTACTCGTGGTGCGCAAATATGCTTAAGCAAAAAAATGAAACGAGACAAAAAGAGGACAGGAGAACAATCAGCCACTTTACCAAGGACCATCGACGAATTGGAAAAATGAAGGCGATGACGATGACCGAGACAAAGAAAATAAGGACGTGGAGAAGGATTAGTAAAGTGGAGACTCCCAACAAACAAGATTTCCTTTCGGTCAGAGCCTTTAAAATAAAGAAAGCTCATTTAAGCCGTTTGGTGATTCATTAAAGCGATTCGCCGCCGGTGAAGCAATATCTAAATAGCTAATCAGCTGACATTCCAGAGGCTGGCTTCTCTATGTCGCAACTTGTTTTGCATTGCCCCAGGGGGCATTCGTGCAAAAGTGGACGAAGTGAGGCGGTCAATGAAAGATCTAGTGTTGATAGTGTCAGCGGTTTCTGGAATCGCCATCGTGTTTATCCTGATCGGAGTTTCTCAAACACGGAAGCGCATTAGCGGGCTATTGCTGGAATTGAAAACGGCAAGACCTACTTTCAAGCAACGGTTTTCAGCCAAGGATCTTTCCCACTTGCCAGAGCCGGTATCTAAATACTTGAAATGGGCTTTGACGGAGGGGCAACCCACGATTTCCGAAGCCACTTTTGTACAATCGGGAAGATTGAGAACGGATTCTAGTTCGGAAAGGTGGATGGATTTCACTGCTATTCAAAAAGTTTCTGCGTCGACGCCCGGCTTTGTTTGGAATGCAAAAGTGAAAATCGCGGGACCGCTTCATGTGCGGGTTCTTGATTCGTATATTCGTGGTGTTGGGAGTGGCGCTGTGCGCCTGCTTTCGGTTTTGACCGTGGGCAATGCGAGCAATGCGCCGGAATTAAACTCTGGGGCTCTTCACCGCTATTTGGCGGAAGCGGTTTGGTATCCTACCGCGCTTCTTCCCTCGGCGGGGGTGCAATGGTCCGCCATCGATAATCAACGTGCTTTAGCGACACTTCGAGATCATGGAGTCGAGGTGTCTTTGGAGTTTCGCTTTGCTCCTGAGGGTCAGGTTATCGGCATATATTCGCCGGGACGTTGGGGGAGCTTCAACGGAGAATATAAACAAGTTGCTTGGGAGGGGCGATTTGCTGACTACCAAACCGTGCAGGGGATGCAAGTGCCATCGAAGGGCGAAGTTGGTTGGTATACCCAAGAAAAATGGGCGCCAGTATGGCAAGGAGAAGTTCTTCGCTCTGAGTACTCTTTTGAAGAGTCAAAGTAAGCGCTCTAACTTTTTAGAGCGCCGATACAAAATCTTGTGAAGTTTAAAAGTGGGCTTGGCCCTCATGAATAACTTCGTCATTTAAAACCAATTTATATTCAATCGGAAAAGCCTTCGCGAGCATGGCGCTGACACCACAGTACTTCGTCTGGGAGGACGTCACGGCCTCAATAAAGACTTCTTTGGAAACGGCCCCTTTGGCCTTGTATGTTAGAAGGGCGTGCGTAAAGACAACGGGATAGCCGCCGGATGAGGTTTGAATATCCACAGACACATCGAAGCTTTCAGGAAGCTGCTTGTGCTTTTTAAAGAGTGCAATCACATCCATAGCGGTGCAGCCAGCAAGGCCAGCGCCAACCAACTCTTTGGGGGTCATGGCCGAACCTTGGCCAATCGGAGATTTCGCGTCCATCACAGTTTCTTTGCCGTCAGCGACACTTGTGAATTTCATGGAACCGGTCCATTGTAAGTCTACTTTCATTTTTCACCTCTTATATCGAGTACTTAGGGTGCCCGTTTTGAGACGCCCTTGCTTGTTAAAATAATTATTGCGTCGTTAAAAACGATGATATATGATAAAAACATAATATGTCAATATTACGATATATAAAGATAGGAAAAGGAGTAGCAGGTGCCGGTATCAATAGAAAAAATGGAAAAATCCTGTGAAGACGTCAGCAATATTTTGAAATCAATGGCCCATCCTCAACGCCTTATGGTTTTAGGGCATCTTCTGGCGGGCGAAAAAACCGTCAGTGAGCTTGTTGGGCTTTGTGAGATCTCTCAATCTCAGATGTCCCACTTTCTTACAAGATTAAGCCTGGAAGGCCTTGTGAAGTGCGAAAAGGAAGGTCGTTACAGAGTTTATTCTATTGCCGACAAAAGACTTAAAAAGTTGATCGAAGTTATCCAGAAAGAATACTGCGGCGATTAACAGCAAGAAAGTGGGAACACGAATGAATGAATTATTGAATCAACCTTATTCCTGGATCGTTTTGGTCGTATTGTTTTTAGCTTGGAAAAAATGGAGAACAGTTAAAATGAAACCTCTTATTGAACAGTATCTAGCAGAAAATGCCGTTGTTGTGGACGTTCGTTCCCCCGAAGAATATCGCGGTGGGTGTTGCAAAGGCAGCATCAACATTCCTTTGAATATTTTCGAGGCAAGGTATCTTGAGCTTGATAAAAAAAGACCCATCATCGTCTGTTGTGCTTCTGGCGGCAGAAGTGGCATGGCTCTTAAGTTCTTAAAGGACAAGGGTTTCGAAAAGGTTATTAACGCTGGTTCTTGGACAAATGTTCACACTTCTTAAGACTTAGAGGTAAATA
Organism: Bdellovibrio sp. ArHS; assembly: GCF_000786105.1. NCBI lineage: Bacteria > Pseudomonadati > Bdellovibrionota > Bdellovibrionia > Bdellovibrionales > Pseudobdellovibrionaceae > Bdellovibrio > Bdellovibrio sp. ArHS. The sequence goes on along the minus strand of NZ_JTEV01000035.1, from coordinate 20,368 downwards.
TGGCGACACCCATTAAAAACATTGTTTTCATCGCCCTGATGGCATTTCCAGGATTTGCCCATAGCGAGACATCTTTTCAGGATGTCTGGTCTAAAATCAGATCCAACTCACCACTTCCAGAAGCCGCAAGACTGCAACAGGAAGCGGTTAGTGAGGGACAACAAAGAGCCTCTCGACATTGGCTTCCCAAAGTTTATCTGGATGCGCGCTCTTATAATACCAACGATCCGGGCAGCTCTTTGTTTGGTTTGCTATCGCAGCGAGAGATTAAACAAACGGACTTTATTCCGGACAATTTAAACAACCCTGATTCACAGACCTTTACTCGAGGGGCGTTGGGGTTGGATTTAGCTTTATATGAGGGTGGCATGAAGTCCAATCAAGTGGACATGTTTGAGCACTCCTTAAAGTCTCAGCAACATGTTTCTTCTCAGGTTGAAACCGAACTCTATGCAAAAGTGGGGCAGCTTTATGGCTCCATTTCTGTCGTGAATGCGCAAATCGAAAAGTTACAGGCTATAGACTTGGAAATTTCAAAGCTCATCAGAAACTATCAGATTGGTCAAAAATCCAATCCTGTCGGTTATTCGGGATTATTGGGAATGAAGTCCCTATCGAACCGGATCAGTGGTCTTATCGAGCAATATCAAAGTCAGCAAAAAGCCTTCAGCAGATCTCTTTTTGCGATGGGATGGGATCAGGAAAGCTGGTCTCCGCAGAAGATGGGTTCTACGACCTTTGTTGAAAAGTTTCTAAGTAGCTCAGCGGGAAAAGCAGAATCCGCTAAATTGAAGGCCGGATATGAGGGCGCCAAAGCGGCGTCAGAGATGGCTGAAATGGAAAGAGCTCGCTATTTGCCTCGAGTTGGCGCCTTTGCAGAATCTTACGTCTTCAACGGAACACGGGGGACCGCCAACGGATATACAGCAGGACTGTATCTTCAGTGGAATCTTTTCGACGCAGCTGATTTTGGTAAGTACAAAGAGGCTAAAATAAATGCGATGGCGTCTGAAAAGATGACCCAAGCAATGGCGCAACAAGAAGAAGCCGAATACTTCGCAGCTCAAGAAGCGGATCGTGCTATGCGTGCAAACCTTAAGCTTTTGGAAAATAGTGACAAGCTGTTGAATGAGCAAATGCAGGTTGCGACGACATTGTTTAAGAACGGTTCCATTTCGGCCTTGCAACTTGTTGAAATCCTGAATCGCCGCACGGATCTGATTTCTCAGCAAGGTGATCTGCAATTAGGTTTAATTAAAAACGCTTCAGAAAGTGTCACGAAAACAGCCTTTCAAATTCCATTTCAAGGAAATGGGGAACGCAAATGAAAAACGAAAAACTTGGATTCGCGGGAAGACTTGGACAGACATTCATACATTCAAAATTGACGCCGGTTCTGGCCGTTGCCAGCATCTTGCTGGGCCTGATGGCGGTGTATTTAACCCCGAAGGAAGAGGAACCGCAGATTTCTGTTCCGATGATCGACATTCGTACGGGCGCGCCGGGTTTTTCACCGGAAGAAACCGAACGTAAGGTCACAGAGCCCATTGAGCGGGCGGTGTGGGGACTGGACGGTGTTGAATACGTCTACTCTAGTAGTATGGCGCATGGAAGTCTTGTCACGGTAAGGTTTAAAGTCGGCGAGCCGATGGAACCGAGCTTGGTTAAGATTCATCATAAGCTGATGACGATTAAGAATGAACTGCCACCGAATGTGATGCCTTCAGATGTGAAGTCATTTTCAATCGATGATGTTCCGTTTCTGGTGCTAACTTTCACTTCGAAAAACTTAAATGCTTTTGAGTTGAGAACTCGTGTGGCCCCACTAGCCCGCGAATTATCGAGCACCCCTGATTTGGCTCGTGTTGAACTTCTGGGTGGACAAAAAAGAGCCATCCGCGTGATTGCGGACCCTAAAAAAATGCAAGCACAGGGTGTTTCTTTATTAAGTCTGGCTCAGGCATTGAAGAGCAATGATGCCCTTGCTCCGGCGGGCAAAAACTGGAGTGAGTCCTCTGTTGTCGATATTGAGGTCGGTGGGCGTCTTTCAACGAAAGCAGATGTCGAGCAGATTTCCATTGGTCAACGCGCAGGGCGCGTTGTTTATGTTAAAGACGTCGCCCAGGTTTTGGATGGCCCTGAAGAGGTCATACGCAGCTCGGTCTTATTGGAAAAGAACGCGGACCCTGAAAAGGCTGTTTCCATTGTCTTTGCAAAAAGAAAAGGCACCAACGTAGTCACGCTTGCCAAAGAGCTTTTGGAAAGAGCGAATACGTTTATGAAAGAGCAACCCAATGCAGACATCAAAATGTCTGTGGTGCGTGACTATGGATCAACCGCCGCGGATAAGTCTAACGAGTTGATTGAACATCTTCTTTTGGCGACTCTTTCGGTTTCCGCTTTGATCGCGATATTCATGGGTATTCGCGCCTCGCTGGTCGTGGCGATTGCCATTCCGGTGACATTGGCCCTGACACTCGCTATTTACTACTTCATGGGCTACACGCTGAATCGCGTGACCTTATTCGCCTTGATCTTTTCAATCGGTATCCTGGTCGACGATGCGATCGTCGTTGTTGAGAATATCGAGCGACATTTGAAGGCCAACGTGAAAGACGGCTTGGTCAAAGCGACCATCAGAGCCGTTAACGAGGTTGGAAATCCCACAATTCTTGCGACCTTTACAGTGATCGCCGCGATTTTGCCCATGGCCTTTGTGCGAGGTTTGATGGGTCCGTACATGAAGCCGATTCCTGTAGGCGCGAGCTTTGCGATGATTCTATCTCTTTTTGTCGCTTTTATTGTGACCCCTTGGGCTGCAGTAAAATTGTTAAAAAGTCACCATCATGAGGGCGAAGCTACGGCCGAGTCTGAACAGAAGCTGGGATTTTTGGATCGCCTGTATAAGAAAGTCATGGAGACTTTGTTAGGCACAAGAACTTCTGCACTAGCGTTCGGCGCTTTCACGGTGGCCTTGTTGGTCGCGGCAAGCAGTCTTATTTACTTTAAATCCGTTAAAGTAAAAATGCTTCCTTTTGACAACAAGCAAGAATTTCAGGTCCTCATCGACTATCCGACCAATACTTCCTTGAAGACCAGCGAGCAGTGGTCGCGCGAATTGGCGACGGAAATTCTGAAGAATAAAGAAGTACAGGCCGTCCAGATTTTCGCGGGTGAGCCGTCGCCATATTCCTTCTCAGGGATGGTGAAGCATACTTTCCTAAGAAATCAAGACTATCAAACTGACTTGCAAGTTGTTTTGACAGAAAAAGGGGAACGAAAAGAATCCAGTCATGAGGTCATCGAAAGTCTTCGTCCTCTTATCAAAAAATTCGGTGAAGACAAGAAGGCGGTCACGAAGGTCTTGGAAATTCCGCCAGGCCCTCCTGTGTTAGCGACGATGATTGCTGAGGTCTATGGGCCCGATGCTGCTTCTCGCAATAAGGTCGCTCGCGAAATCGAGCAGATTTTTGCGAATGAAAAAAGCGTCGTGGATTTAGATACGACTATGCGTGTGGGACGCCCGCGTAAGGTGTTTGAATACGATCAGCTTCAGGGTGGTAAGTTGGGAACAAGTGCCCAAGACTTGATGATGCTGGGTCGATTTATATTCTCTGAAACGCCCATCACGACACTATCCAATGTTAATTCTCCGGAGGAAGTGGCGGTCGATCTATCGGTCGCACAGGTCAGCCGTTCCAGCGAAAATCCATTTGCGGGATTGCGTGTTCCTTCTTTTGAAACGGGCACGGTCGAGGCCGATTTGGCATTAAAGAAACCCGAGCTTTTGGAGAATCGTGTTCTTCACCGCAAGAATTTAAAGCCCGTATCCTATGTGATGAGCGAGCTCTCCGGTGACGAAGAAGCTCCGGTTTACGGGATCTTGAAGCTGGCACCGCAGATCAAATATCCATTGCAGACGGCCGAAGTGCCTTGGAATACCACGGCTCCGGTTGTGAAGTGGGACGGCGAGTGGTTCATCACTTACGAGGTCTTCCGCGATCTCGGTGGCGCCTTTGCGGTGGTGATGGTGTTGATTTATATCCTGGTATTGGGATGGTTCCGAAGCTTTACGGTGCCACTCATTATCATGACGCCGATCCCAATCTCGCTTATCGGAATTCTTCCGGGGCACGCGATGTTGGATTCTTACTTCACGGCGACCTCGATGATTGGATTTATTGCGGGCGCAGGAATTATCGTTCGTAACTCGATCATTCTGGTCGACTTTATCGAGCATCAACTGGCTCAGGGAATGGATTTGAAAGAGGCAGTCGTGAGCGCCGGGGTTCTTCGCTTCCGTCCTATGCTTCTGACAGCGGCGGCCGTTGTTGTCGGAAGTTCGGTGATGTTGGCCGACCCTATTTTCCAAGGTTTGGCAGTCAGCCTGATCTTTGGTGAAGTGGCGGCGACAATTCTTAGTCGCTTCGCTGTTCCGGTTTTGTATTATTGGTTTGTAGGAAAATCACGTTTGAAAGACATTCGTGCACAACTTAATTCATAGGAGTTTACTATGACAATCGAAAGCATGATTCGGGTATTTGCAGGAACATTTATTTTAGCCAGCCTCTTATTGGCTCACTATCATTCCCCTAATTGGCTATGGTTTACGGCCTTTGTCGGTGCGAATCTTCTGCAATCTGGATTTACAAAATTTTGTCCTTTGGAAATTATTCTTAAAAAGGTCACAGGTAAATCCTGATTTTCTTCCGGGGAAATGAAGACAAAAAACTCTCTAAGAGAAACGCGGTGATCTTCGGATCGCCGCGTTTGCTTTGTGGCAAAGTCGAAATTGTGTGGACATGCGTAAAGACAATGATCGCATAGCCTTAAGTACTAAATTCTTTCCAATTTAAAAAACTTTTGAAACCGTTGAGACATGAAAAGGAGCTGATCATGTCTGAACCTCGAAGCGAAAGTGAAAATCCAGCGATATCTCCGCCGCAGCCCCAAAAAACCATGCGCCCCAGGAATAATCGGGATTGGTGGCCTCAGCAGTTGGACTTATCGGTTTTGAATCAGCATTCTCCTCGGACGAATCCAATGGAGAGCAGCTTCAAGTATTCTGAAGAATTTAAAAAGCTTGATGTTGAAGCCCTAAAGCAAGACGTTATTCAAGTTATGACAACTTCCCAGGAATGGTGGCCGGCCGATTACGGGCACTATGGTCCTTTATTCATCCGTATGAGTTGGCATTCAGCGGGAACCTATAGAATTCATGATGGTCGGGGCGGCGCCGGAGACGGCGCTCAGCGATTTGCGCCTTTGAACAGTTGGCCCGACAATGCGAACCTTGATAAAGCCCGACGTCTTTTGTGGCCGATAAAAAAGAAATATGGACGAAAGATTTCCTGGGCAGATCTTTTGGTTTTCGCCGGAAACTGTGCCTTAGAGTCCATGGGCTTTAAAACATTTGGTTTTGCCTTTGGACGTGAAGATGTCTGGGAGCCTGTCGAGGTTTTCTGGGGACCCGAAGACACTTGGTTGGGAGACGAGCGCTATAGCGGAGATCGCAATCTTGCAAATCCCTTTGGCGCTGTGCAAATGGGACTCATCTATGTGAATCCCGAGGGGCCCAATGGTAAACCAGATCCTAAAGCCTCAGCGCGAGATGTTCGTGAAACTTTTGCTCGAATGGCGATGAACGACGAAGAGACCGTGGCGTTAATAGCGGGTGGGCACACCTTCGGAAAAACTCACGGAGCTGCGAAGCCAGATCATGTGGGGCCGGAACCTGAAGCCTGCCCATTTCACGCCCAGGGTTTAGGTTGGAAAAACTCGTACAAAACGGGGAAGGGCCCGCACACCATCACGAGTGGTTTGGAGGGAGCTTGGACAACTCAGCCGACAAAGTGGTCTCACGATTTTTTCAATCATTTGTATAACTATGATTGGGAGCTTGCAAAAAGTCCCGCAGGCGCTCATCAATGGAAGCCCAAAAATAAAGAGGCCAAAGAGACGGTGCCAGATCCCTATGATCCAAAGGTAAAACATTCGCCAACCATGCTGACCAGCGATTTGGCCCTTAAGGTTGATCCTATTTACGATAAGATATCTAGGCATTTTCATCAAAACCCCGAAGAGTTCGCGGAGGCCTTCGCAAAGGCTTGGTTTAAACTTCTTCATCGAGATATGGGGCCGCGTTCTCGCTATTGGGGACCTTGGGTTCCGCCGGCGCAACTTTGGCAAGATCCGATACCTGACCTCGACCACGAACTCGTTGATGAGGCGGATATAAAAAAACTTAAAGAGGCGCTTTTGTCTTCTGGAATAAGCTCTTCAAGATTAGTGGCGACAGCTTGGGCTGCAGCCTCGTCGTTTCGGGGGACTGACAAGCGGGGAGGTGCCAATGGGGGACGCCTTCGTTTGGCGCCGCAAAATCAGTGGGAGGTCCATGAGCCCACCGAGCTAAAAAAAGTTTTGCAGGCATTTGAAAAAATTCAAACCGAATTTAATAGATCTCAAAACAAAGGAAAAAGAATTTCTTTGGCAGATCTTATCGTTCTTGGCGGCTGTGCCGCCGTTGAAGAGGCAGCGAGAAAAGGGGGCTATAGTATTACTGTTCCATTTTCTCCAGGTCGCATGGATGCCCTGCCAGAGCAGACCGATGAAAGTTCTTTTGCGGTTCTTGAGCCCAAAGCGGATGGATTTAGAAACTATGTGAAAGATGATTTACATCTTTCACCAGAAACACTCTTGTTGGATAAAGCGAATATGCTGGGTTTAACTGCGCCCGAGATGACAGTGCTTTTGGGCGGCCTGCGATCATTAGATATAAACTATAAAGGGATTCGCCATGGTGTCTTCACAGAGCGGCCAGGAACTTTGAGCACGGACTTTTTCACGAATCTTCTAGATATGAATATCGAGTGGAGCGAGCCCTCTAAAGCAGGTATTTATGAGGGCAAAGATAAACAAAACGGAAAGACCAAGTGGACCGCCACAGCCGTCGATTTGGTGTTCGGAGCTCACTCGCAACTGCGTGCTTTGACTGAGGTGTATGCGGCAGACGATGCTAAAGAAAAGTTCGTGCGCGACTTTGTAGCGGTTTGGCACAAAGTTATGAACCTAGATCGTTACGACTTGGCGTCGCGCCAGTAGATTGGAAGGTCCCACTTACGAAGGAGTGGGACCTTTAAGTTTACTGCCCTGGAATCAAATAGCGAAGATTTGCGCCTGGACCCAATGGCAATTCGAAGCCGATCCAAATAAAAAGAAGAATCGACCAAGTAATCAGGAAAGCGACGGAATAGGGGATCATCAACGCAATCAAAGTTCCCACACGCGCTTTGGGATCATATTTGTTGGCAAAGGCAAGAATCAGAGGGAAATAGGGCATCAGTGGCGAAATAATATTTACCACCGAGTCGGCAACACGATAAGAGGCTTGAGTAAGTTCAGGCGAAAGCCCCAGCAACATGAACATTGGCACAAAGACGGGCGCCGTGAGTGCCCATTTTGCCGAAGCACTGCCGATAAATATATCCAGAATGCAAATAAGAATAATGAATCCAATCATCAACGGAATTGCGGAAAGCCCCATGGACTTCAGAAAGTCAGAACCATTGACGGCTAAAATAAGTCCCACATTGGAGGCCGCAAAAAGAGCGATAAATTGAGCAGCGAAAAAGACCATCACCAAGTAAGGAGCCATGGTCGCCATAGAATCTTGCAGAGCATTGGTGACGTCCGTTTGGTTTTTAAATGTTTTGGCGCCAAGTCCATAGGCAAGACCGGTCAGCGTACCGAAGATAAAGATGATCGCGATAGTTCCCTTCATGAATGGAGAATCTAGTACAGAACCATTTTCAGGATTTCTTAAAAAGCCGTCAGCGGGAACCGTTCCCCAAATCAAGCCGATAACAAGAATTAAAAATACCAGTCCCGCCCATAAAAGCCCGCGACGTTCATAAGAACTAAGATCTGTGGGGCCTGCGACTTGAGAATCGCCTTGGTAGTTCCCAAGATAAGGTATGGTGATTTTTTTACCGACGATAGTTCCGACCACGATAATTAAAAGCGAAGACGCCGACATAAAATACCAGTTAACAACAGGAGTGACCACGTAATGAGGATCCATCACTCGCGCCGCTTCTTGAGAAAGGCCCGAGAGTAGGGGATCAATGGCGCTGATAATAAAGTTTGCCGCAAACCCTCCGGAAACGCCGGCGAAACAGATGGCAAGACCGGCAAGAGGATGCATTCCAACGCTATGAAAGACCATGGCGGAAAGTGGGATCAAAAGGACGTAGCCAATATCGCCGGCTGTGTGCGATAAAATTCCGGCAAGCAAAATGGCGGGAATCAATAGGGCCCGCGGGGATTTTGTCACAACTAGGCGAAGAACTGCACTAAGAAGTCCACTCTTTTCAGCCAAACTAAAACCTAACATAGCCACCAACACCGTTCCTAAAGGAGCAAAGCCAGTGAAGTTTTTAACCATGTCTGTAAGGATGATATGCAGACCGCCTACGGAAAGAAGATTGACGGGTTTAATGACGGCTTTGGTCACGGGGTTTGTCGCTTCGACGCCCATGCCAGCAAAGACAGCGGAAATCAGGACAACCACAAACGCCAAAAATAGAAACATCAAGGCAGGCTGAGGCAAAGCGTTTCCCGCTTTTTCGACTTTAAGTAGAATTCTATTTAACAAGCGATTGTCTGTGGCCTGATCCAATGTGTTCATGAGTCCCCTCGATAGCAAAATATGTTTTCTATCAAAGCAGACCACTATCAAAACAAGGGATCAAGAAACAAATAAAGGAAAACTCGAATTTTAAAGAGGAGTCAGATCCTTCAGGGCCTTTTCAAGATCCTGATAGCGATTCATCATAATCACATTCCTTTTCTTTAGGGAAGGAACGGATTGAATGTCTTCATTTCTGAAGCCGCCGAACCAGAAAGGCACGGAAGGATCAACGTCAGAAAGCTGATTGACGAAATCGCGATACTTGCTGCTTGTGAAGACTTCTTGCGGCGCAGAGCAGCCGACTACGGCAGCCGCGGCATTCACGTTCTCTATTGCCCGAGCCAGTGAGATTGCGGGCATGTTCGGACCTAAATAAAGAACTTTGTTTCCGCGAAGTGCGGTTAAGATGGCAGAAATAAGAATGCCAAATTCGTGGTAATCTCCTTCAGGTGTTGCGAACACGATGGTCTTCGCTTCGGCCTTTTCCGGAAGCTGCTCAATGGAATACAGAATTCCTGAAAGGATATTTCTAATAACGGAAGAGACCGCGTGCTCGTGATAAACATCCAAAGTGCCTTCCGACACTCTTCGCCCCACTTCACCGAGTGTCGGGCTAATAACTTCGATCAGAAGAGTGCGCGTATCATTTTCTAATTGAGCCGTCTTTAATAGGGCCAGAATTCGCGGCAGATCACAGAGTTCTGTGGCCGCCATAATGCGCAAGACCATTTGTTCTGTCGCCGAGGCTGAGGGGCTTTGTTTAACCAAGGCATTGAGCTTTGATACATCCAGATGGGCGATTTCACCGATGGAATGGCCGCGCTCGGTGAGAAGTTTTAAAACTTTCAGCTTTTCGATTTCTCTGAGGGCATAGACGCGGCGACCCGTTTCGCTTCGATTCGGGAGAGGGACGCCATAACGACGTTCCCAGGCGCGAAGTGTGAACTCTGTGAGTCCGGTCATCTTCGCAACGATGCCAATCGTGAATACTTCCATAGTGCGCTCCAAAATTACAGTTATCGAACGGTCTGCATTTAGTCAAATTATTGTATAGAAATTGTATAACAACAAGAGTCATGTATATATTTTAAGCCCTCTTGACGAAACCTAGACAAATATTAGACATTAATCTCATGGCGATACAAAAGAATAAAATTTGTTTAGTGGGGGCGGGGCTGGCAAACGGCATGTTGGCTTGGTTTCTGAGCAAAAGACATCCGGACCTTCCCGTCGTCATCTACGAATCAAAGTCCTGTATAGATTTGGGTCGAACCTGGTCATTTCATAAATCCGACATAAGCCCAACGGCTTTTAAGTTGATGGAAAGCCTAGCAGCTTACCGCTGGCCCGCCTATGAGGTTCGATTCCCACAATTTCACAAGCGATTTGAATCGGAATATCTTTCTGTGACGCCAGAAGTTCTTCACAATGAACTGCTCAATGCTGGTGTCGAGTTCCAATTTTCTTCACCGATTCAAAATGTTTTCGAAGATCACATCGTTTTCGATGATGGCCAAAAACAGTTTTTCAGTTGTGTTTTTGATGGTCGGGGTTTCAAAACTTCCGCAGCAAGACTTGGTTACCAGAAGTTTGTGGGCCAAGTTCTTCGACTGAAAAAACAGCATGGGCTCACTGCGCCTCTTCTCATGGATGCGACTGTCAAACAGGTGGATGGATATCGCTTTTTTTATACGTTGCCTCTTTCAAACAACGAGGTTCTTGTTGAGGACACACGTTATGCAAACAACCCAGATCTGGATCACGACGAGTTCGCAAATGAAATTGCTCGGTATGCAAAGGCGCAGGGCTGGGATATTGAGCAGATCCTCAAGGTTGAAAGTGGAGTTCTGCCCATTCCTTTGGACGAAGAAAGAATCGACGCAAACTCTTCAATTAAGCTGGGAATGGCCGGCGGCTTTTTTCATCCGGTGACAGGCTATTCTTTGGCGGACTGTGTGCGCATGGCGGAAGGAATTACCGAGCTTAAGGATATAAATAAACACACTGTGGCCGAGCTTCTTAAAAACTACCGGTCTCAGCAGGCTTTGCGTCGAAAGTTCTACTTCTTATTGAATCGAATGATGTTCTTGGCGGCTCCCGATGCGGAAAGAAGAAAGATATTTGAACACTTTTACGGCCTGTCGCCAGCCTTGATTGAGCGTTTTTATTCAGGAAGCACCAATGCTTTTGATGCTCTTAGAATCTTAACGGGAAAGCCACCAGTGGATGTGTGGCCTGCCGTGCGTGCGGTTTTTTCTAGAAAGGAAAAAGAGGCAATATGAACTTCTTGACTGAAACAGAGATCGAATTTCCTCGGGGATCCAATCTCAGTGATCTTCTTCAGCTAAGTAACAACGCCGCCCTGGACGATTTGTTAGAGAAATCTCTGATGGGACCTCTTCAGGACTTATTATCCAGACCCAGAAAGAATTTGCGTTCGGCCTTGGTAGACCTGGGATTTTCGGTATGTGTTTCGCGAAACTATATTTCTTCTGAATCCGTTAATGCCATTGCCAAAGACGCCATGGCGATTCTGGAAATCCTGCACACAGGCTCTTTGGTTATTGATGATATTCAGGATGGCAGCACAGAAAGGCGGGGGGCCCCGGCCGTGCATGTCCTCTATGGTCTTCCCGTGGCCTTAAATGCCGGCAACTGGATGTACTTTCTTCCCTTCAATATTGTTTCAGGAATGAAAATTTCCGAGCGCGCAAGAAAAGCGCTGTCAGAAGAGCTTCAGAGCATTTTGTTAAGAGCTCACTATGGACAAGCTTTGGATGTTGGAACCGCGTTTGATTCTATACCCCAGTATCGAATTCCTGAGGTTTCGTTTGCCTCCATGGAATTAAAAACGGGAGCACTGGCAGAACTTGCTAGTAAGATAGGTGCCTTAGCTTGTGACGCCGATGTAAATCTTGTTCGTGCGCTGGCGACTTTTGGCAAGAAAATCGGTGTGGCTTTGCAAATGCATGACGATATTGGAAATGTTTCGGCGGGCACAAATCTCAAAAAATGGGTTGAGGATGCTCAACTCAAGCGAGTGACTTTTGTGATCGCTATGGCGGCAAAGGTTCTTTCTGAACAGCAGTTCGGCGACATGTGTGTTATCGCGGGACGGTCAGAAAAGAACTATTTCGAATTTCGTGAATTTTTGAATAAAAGTGGAGTTCTGCAAAGCGCCAAGGCCGAAGCAGAATCTTATATGGCGTCGGCGATGGATGAACTTCAGACAAGAGTTTCTTTAAATCCGGAACAACGAATGATTTTAGAAAGGCTTCAGCAAAAACTGATGAAAGCTTATGGGTAAAAAAAAAGCAGCAGTGATCGGAAGTGGCTTTGGCGGACTGGCGTCGGCAATTCGTCTGCAGAGTGCCGGCTTTCAGGTGAAAATTTTTGAAAAAAGAGATCTGCCTGGTGGACGTGCGTACGTTTTCAAAGAAAACGGTTTTACTTTTGATGCCGGTCCCACGGTGATAACCGCGCCCGAGACATTAACGGAACTTTTCTCGATCAGCGGTCGTCGCCTGGAAGACTATGTCGAGCTTCTTAAGGTAGAGCCTTTCTATAAACTTTTTTGGCATGATGGTGTTCAATTCGATTATGGTGGCGGCATCGAAGACACTTTAAGTCAGATCAAAAAGATTTCGCCGGAAGATGCGGGGGGATACAAGAGCTTCCTTTCGTATTCGAAAGAGGTGTATCAGGAAGGCTATCTAAAATTAGCGGCCAAGCCTTTTTTGAATGTGTGGAGTATGGTGAAAACCGCACCACAGCTGTTGCGCTTAAGAGCGGACCGCAGCGTATATGCAACCGTCAGCCGCTATATTAAGAACGAACACTTACGCCAGGCCTTCAGTTTTCATAGTCTTCTGGTTGGTGGCAATCCGTTTTCGACGTCCAGTATATACACTCTGATCCACTACCTTGAAAGAAAAGATGGTGTCTACTTTCCCAAAGGCGGAACGGGTGCTTTGATTCAGGCCTTAGTGAAACTTTTTAAAGAGCTTGGCGGGGAACTGGAGCTTTCCTGTGAAGTCGACGAGATCCTAACCAAAAATCAAAAGGTCACCGGCCTACGCTTAAAGGATGGCCGCACCGAAGAGTTTGATCTGGTCGTCAGTAACGGAGACGTTGTTCACACCTATAAGCATTTGCTGCGTTCTGAAAAAGCAACTCAAAACACCGCCAAACGGGTCGAGAAAATGAGCCACAGCATGGGGCTTTTCTTGATCTATTTCGGCACCAAGAAAACGTATCCTCAGTTAGCGCATCATAATGTCATTTTTGGTCCTCGGTATCGTGGATTGTTGGATGATATCTTTAAGAAAGGAAAGCTGCCTGACGACTTCTCTTTGTACTTGCATGCTCCAACTCGGACTGACTCGAGCCTGGCTCCGGAAGGCCATGAATGTTTTTATGTTCTTTCGCCGGTGGCGCATTTGGGCAATCTGAATGTGGATTGGTCAGTAGAGGGACCGAAATACGCCGAAAAAATTCTGACGTATCTTGAAGAGCGATATCTTCCGGGTCTCAAAGAAAATCTGGTCGTTCAGAAGATTTTCACGCCGGAAGATTTCAAAAGGGATTTGAATGCCCATGTGGGGTCGGCATTTTCGTTGGAACCGGTTCTGCATCAAAGTGCCTACTTCCGCACTCACAACAGAGATGCTTCATTGAAGGGAATGTATTTTGTCGGCGCCGGCACTCATCCTGGAGCCGGGGTTCCCGGCGTGGTCTCTTCCGCGAAAGCCACAGTCAGTGTCATCCAGGAAGATTTGGGCATGCTATGAAGACGGCAGCGAAAAAGGCGATTGAAGAAGGTTCGAAAAGCTTTTATCTGGCGAGCCTTTTTTTTGATCGACAAACAAAGGCAGATTGCTGGGCGTTGTACAGATGGTGTCGACATTGCGATGATGTCATCGATAACGGCGGCTCCAGTGTCGATTTAGAAGAGCTTAAGATTCGCACCGTGAATGGACTGCGCGCACCCAGTGATGACGAAATCTTTTCAGATCTGGGCAAAGTCTGTCGACGGCATGGGATTCCTGCGCAGTTTCCTTTAGAGCTTCTAGCCGGATTTAAAAAAGACACGTCGTCTGTGCGAATCAAAACTGAATCTGAACTCGATACCTACGCGTATCAAGTAGCGGGTGTCGTGGGATTGATGATGTCGTATTTGATGAAAGCGGATCTTGCTGTGGCGAAAGAAGCTGCCGTAAGTTTGGGAAATGCGATGCAATTGACGAATATCGCCCGCGACATTAAAGAGGACTATCAGAAGGATCGCATTTATTTGCCAGGCACCTGGTTGGAAGAAGAACACATTGATTCTGCGCAACTGCTACATGAAGGACAGCGCGATAAAGTTTTTTCTTTGGTGCAGCGGCTTTTAAAGAAGGCCGACGCTCTTTACGAAGAGGGCCGTCAAGGTTTGAAATACCTGCCGGTCCGATCAGCGTTGGCTGTGGCAATTGCCGCCGCTGTGTACTCTCAGATTGGTCATAAAATTTTAAAACTGGGCCCCGCCTCCCTTGAATCACGGATCTATGTATCTCTCCCGCAAAAGATCCTGTTGATAGGGCGGGGCATTTTTTGGGTCATTCAATCATTTAGTCAGCGTTTAGTTTTCTGGAGGTCTAATGCAAAAGCCTGACGCAACTTCGTTTATCGAAGAATCCATTATCTATGTTTCTCGGATCCGACAATTCGACATGAAGGACTGGCTGGTCTATTTCGTCTGGGTCGGAATGATGCTCGGGCTTTTGGCGGTGATCGCGGCGTTTTTTTCGATCGGCTATGTGCATGGAGTTGAATACCCGGCGTATGCCTGGAATATTCCGTTGGGAACGTTCATTTTCACCTCTGCGATCGCCTTTGATACCATTGGTCACCGGACCATTTATAAAGAAGCTCTGCAAAAAGGCGAAGCCCTAGTTCATCACATAACGATTGCAGCCGGAATTTCAAGTGTCATGGCCCTTTGCCTAGCTTATGAAAATCCCAGCTTCATGAAGATCCCGGCGCTGGTGCTGATCTTCTTAAGTATCGTTTATAGTCTTGTGGACGAAGGGATGCATTGGCATCGCTACTTTACGCAAAAATCCGACCGCGTTGAAATGTGGAGTCACTTTTTCATTCTTGTCGGCCATCTGATCATGATCACCGCCTGGTGGACATGGTTTGTGGACGGATATCCCGGAGTGAAAGAGACCTTGGCGGTCCTTCCGTGACTTTTTGGGATCTTATTGTTTCATTCGTAGGGCTGGGTGTTCTTATTTACCACACCTGGTCGCGTCGTCATGCGGCGACAAAGAGTAAGGTCGGTGCTCTGCCACTGGTATCCATTATAGTTCCATGCCGAAATGAAGAAAGCCATATTCCTGATCTGATTCAATCCCTGAAAAAGCTACGAGACGTTAACGCAGAAATTATCGTCGTGGACGACCAATCGGTCGATCGTACTTACGAGCTTGCCGTCAAAGAGAATATTAAAGTCATTAAAGCTCCCGAAAAGCCGCAAGGTTGGGTCGGAAAGTCGTGGGCCTGTGCGGTTGGCGCAAAAGCGGCTCGCGGCGAATTCTTTTTGTTTACTGATGCGGACACTAGACACATGCCGGCCTCTTTGGCGTCCGCCTTGGATTTTATGCGAGAAAAAAATGCAGATTTGCTTTCTGCTCCTCCATATCATCTTTGTTTAAACTGGTGGGAGAAGTCCTTAGGACTGTTCCATCTGCTTCCTTTAGTCGCTGCTGGATTCCCAGGGTCTCGGAATAAACATCGTGTCTACGCCATAGGACAGTATCTTTTGATTTCTAGACAGGCCTATGTCGCTGTCGGAGGCCACGAAGAACTTCGATCGTCATTGACGGAAGATATCGAGCTGGCGCAAAAAATTATTGATAAGAACTTGTGCTATACGATTTTTCCCTCAGCGACCCTCTATCAGGTGCAGATGTATGATTCGGTGAAAGAATTTTGGCAGGGCTGGAAACGCCTCTTAAGATTAGGCATGAAAAAGGTGACGTTCTGGGCATTTATTGAAGTGACTTTGATGTTTGCTCTTTTCTTTCAGTGGAATTGGTCAGTGCTGGTGGCGCTTCCGACATTGATGTTGATGCAAAGAAAGCATGGGGCCTTTGCCTGGTGGGGGGCGTTTTTGGCGCCTTTAAGCTTATTGCTATTTGCCCTTCTTAGTGCTGCCGGGGTTATTGAGAACTTAAGAAAGAAAAAAGTGACGTGGCAGGGAAGAGAATATGTGGAAATTTAAATCAGTATCATTTGTCTTAGCATTGTTCTTTACTTCGAATTTGCAGGCCTTAACTTTGAATTTTACGGATCTGCGGAACGGAGAAGGTTATCTTGCCGTGAGTATCTTCTCGGCCTTACAAAAGAACGCCTTTCCTGATGACGCGGCCAAGGCGGCAAAAACTTTTTATGTGAAGCTGGAAGGCAGAAAGAATCTGAGTCTTGAAGTTCCCGACCTGACAGAAGAAATCTACGCCATCGCAGTCATGCACGATGAAGACGGGAACAGAAAATTTAAAACAAATTTTATGGGATTACCCCAAGAAGGTTTCGGATTTTCCGGTAATCCCAGAGTGTACTTCGGGGCGCCCGCATTTAGCCGTGCGCAGTTTGAACTGTCGCGAACACCGTCACTGGATATTCGTATCAAATACTTTTAAATTTGCGATGGCTTAAAACGTTGACATGTGCTTTGGGTCGGCATCGAATGAACTATGCAAGCCGAAATCATTAAGATCGAATCCTTGAAGCTAATAGGAATAAAGACGACGCTCAGAGCTCGTGCTGGTGAGCCCAAAAATATGTCAGTGATCCCCGCGCTGTGGGCTCAGCTTGGGTCGGTCATTCCCAAAATAGGCAATCGTCTGAATCACAAGCGCTATGCGATAATCACTGGAGACCTCCCTGATAACGAGCAAGGGTTTTGTGAATATTATGCGCTGGCCGCCGTCAGCGATTATTCAAATGTGCCGGAAGAGCTATTAAAATACGAGATTACGGAGGGCAAACTTGTTAAATTCGTTCACCAGGGTTTTCCCCAGACAATCTGTGTGACAGCGGGGAAGGCTTTCTTTGAATGGCTGCCGACTTCAGGGGAAAGCATCGCAAAGAATGCAGAACTTTTTATTTATGATGAAGGGTATGACCGCAATAATCCTGATGCGAGTTTTGAATATTGTCTTTTCTTAAACTAGATATGCTTGAGGCCAGGACGGTCGACTCGTCCCGGCCTTCAACAGCTTCTAATGCTTTTGCCACTCGTTATCATGTTGAGTTTCACCGATTTGCGTGAGATCAAAAAGAGCCCCCGTTAAAATCTCAATCATGTTCTTTGCAGTAGCGACGCCGATAAAGCGTCCCCGGCGGTCCAGAATGGGCAAACGTGTGACACCGGATCGTTTCATGAGAGAGATCATTGTGAAAACATCGTCTTCAGCTCTGGCGGTGACGGGCGAACGCGACATGACCCGGCTGATTCGAACCCGGTCCGGGTTGGCGCCGTCGGCGATGCACATCGCGATATCCCGATCTGTTAAGATACCTAGCAGCGAGCCGTGGCCATCGTCATGCATGACCAAGACATCGCCGATTTGATATTCTTTCATAAGCTGAGCCGCCTCACACAATGTGGCCTCAGGATCAATAGAAATGATTTCGGATTTTTCCCACTCCAGATGCGGACGGTGAGAGCGACGTTCCGATTGTGGTGAAGTAAACTTTGCTTTCATAAGCCCCCTTTAGCTTGTATTTGATTTCTTATTCTAGGACAGCTCAGATGCAGAGGTGATTTCTTTGGCGATGAACTGGCAAACGTCATTCAAAAGCGCCTCGACCAAGAAATTGAGTCTTTTGTTTTGGTAATATCTGCCTTAAAATTGTCAGAAGAGAGGTGATCGCAGTGTTGTCTCAGTTAAATAATTTCCAAAAAGAAAATGTCTTTTCGGTTGCGTCCGAAAAAGAACTGATCGAGGCCTTTCGCCGCAGAGACCAGAAGAAGCTGATCTTGCCGGAAAAATTGAAGTTCCCATTGAACATCAGCTCTTATTTTACCTGGAGAGAGCCTTCAGGGGTTTATACTTATCTGGTCTTCAAAATGCCGAACTGGGATATGCCTCGCGGAGTCGCCTTTAAAAGAACTTCACTTAGCGGCGAACCCGTCGGTGGTTTGTGCAACTGGTGTCATGCCTATGGAACATCTGAAGACATTGGTCTGCTGACTGTGAACATGAGCTCGGATGTCAGCAGTTCTTACTATGTTTGTCAGGATCTTCGTTGTATCGAAAAAATCGAGGAAGCTTCAAACTTGTCCGGGAAAAGCCCGGAAAAGAATATTTCAGAGCTTTATCATCGAATGGCAAAACTTTTTGAGAACATCAGTAGCTATAAGCCAGATTAATATTTAACGCGGATAAGTTTTTGGTACTCATCCACCTTGAGGCAATCCATCCGAGCATTCTTTGCAGCCTCGATCCCCAGGTGAGCATCTTCGAAAACCAGGCATTCCTGCGGTGCCATCCCCAACTTGTCAGCCCCTAGCAAAAAACAATCAGGAGCTGGTTTTCCATTGTGATAGTCCTCGGCGCAGATCAACAGATCAAAATACTGTGTGATGCCAAGATGTTTTAGCGTGGTTTCCACTGGAGTCCGTCGGCTGCCCGTGACCACGGCCATGGGCAAAGACCCATGATAGTGACGAATCACTTCCATTACAGAAGAAATTTCTTTGATTTCATTAATGGCTGAAAAGTAGTGAACTTCCTTTTCTTTTAGGAAGGTCTCGGCCTGGATTTGCACATTGTGCAGTTCATTTAGCATCTCGACAATTTTTCTTGTGGGTCGACCTGCCCAGGCTTGATGTTGTTCTCTGCTTAAAGTGAGGTTGTAAGAGGCAAGGCCAATATTCCACGCCTTTAAGTGCGCACCCATTGTGTCGGCCACGGTGCCATCGAAATCGAAAAGAAGAGCTTTATGTTCACGGTCAGGAAAGAAATTTTTTAACATTCCCGTATTCTCTCATAGGGGGACGTCATTGACAATATCAGGTCCCGATATGGAAAATTTGAAAAAAGCTTTGAAAAGAAGGAGATCAAGATGAGAACGGCAATGTACTTCCTTGTGGCCCTGTTATTAGTTCTGCTTATTGCTCCTGTTCTTTTGCCAGCTCAGTATCAACTGACCAGAAGTATCGAAATCAATGCGCCACTGAGTGTGGTTCACGCAAAGCTGACGGATCTGAACGAGTTTGCGAAGTGGAATCCTTTTCGAGAAGACGACCCCAGTTCTAAAGTCGAAGTTTCGGGAACGGGCTTGGGGTCTACGATGGTTTGGGCCGGAGAAAAGACGGGCCAAGGAAAATTGACGATTGTGAATATCGTTCCGGAAAAGTCAGTCGAAATAGAAATGATTTTTCTTAAGCCAGTCCAAGGAGAAGCAAGGGCCCTGTGGACGGTTGCCGCAACAGGCGAATCCGTAACGACCCTGACGTGGTCTTATGAGCAGCGTCTTTCCTATTTTAAAAGATATTTTGGCTTAATAATGGATTTTATGATGAGTCCGACCTTCGATAAGGGCTTAAAGAACTTTAAAGCTTTGGTCGAAGCAGGCAAATAGAGGGTGATTTGTAAATAGCTTGAGCCGGATGCCCAAGCTCATTAAGATGCCGTTGTGTCTTTAAAAATATCCAGAATTTTACATGCGGGTTACATTTTTGAATTGGGCGAGACGCGAATTGTCTTCGACCCGATTTTTGAGAATCCTTTCAGTCGCAACTGTTATGCCTTTCCGCCCATTGAGTTTGACCAGGAAAGTCTTCGGGAGCAAAAATTTTCCGCCGTGTTCATCTCCCATTACCACGACGATCATTGTTCGATGGAAAGCCTTCATCTTTTAGATCGAAACACACCCATTTACATGTATTGCCTGCACGACGAAATGTTCGACTTAATTAGGCAGTTGGGCTTCGCCAACGTACAGTCCTTGGCAATAAATCAAAGCGTGATCGTCGGCGACTTAGAGATCATCCCAAGAAAAGCTTTAGATGAAGACGTCGATTCTTTGTTTCAGATTAAAGGCGGCGGAGTGAATGTGCTGAATGTCGTCGACTCTTGGATCGACTACACCACACTGGATCTTCTGAAAAATGAAGCCCCCTGGGATATGATCTTATGGCCATTTCAAACCATGCGCGAACTTGATGTTATCGCACCTTCGCGGGCGCCAGTCGTTTCCTTGAGCCTCCCCCCGGAATGGCTTGAGCAAATCGGCGCTTTAAAGCCGAAGTACATCGTTCCCAGCTCCTGCCAGTTTATTCAGGAGCCTTGGTCATGGTATAACTACGCCTTTTTTCCAATAACGTATAAGCAGTTTTCACAAGAAATTCTTGAGTTGTTACCCCAGGCGCAGGTGATTCGTTTGAATCCCGGCATTTCGATTGAATTGGACAAGGGAGGTGTCAAGCCAGCCGCCTCATTGTCTTGGATTCGACCTTTGGGGGATCAGAATGTAGATTATGATTTTCAAAGCTCAGTGATTCCGCCCCCCACGTCAGACATTGCTCGAAATTTCCCGGGACTTTCGCCATCCCAGAAATCCAAAGTCATGGACTTCTGCCATCAGGGGCTTATAGAAAAATTTGCGTCGCTAGAACCTTCTTTG
>NZ_JTEV01000034.1 GCF_000786105.1 Bdellovibrio sp. ArHS | reverse complement strand
CTAAAATTAAAGGTGAGAAAGAATCAAAAGTGTTTAATAAGCACGTTTATACTATCACCCAGTGTCTTGACATCAAAAAAATAATAGTAAAGTGTTAGCGCGAGGCATCACTATGATTACAGCAGACGTTATAAAAGAACTAAATTCTTCCGATCTTTCTTTCGTTTCCGGAACCTTGCAGGCTGTGGCGGTCAAAGTCCTCCCCCCTGAAAAGGCTGACAAGCAAAGTTTGATTTTTGTCTCTAAAAAGGAGCAGCTCGAGGCCGCACTGAATGCAGAGGCCCCGATCATCGTTGCGCATAAATCGCTGGCGCTTCCCGCCGACAGTAAAGCCACTTTCTTTCAAACACCGAATGTGCAACTGGCCATGGCCGCCATTCTTCCTTTGTTCGATGGAAAGATGAACCGCTTCAATCAAGAGACGAAAATTCACCCGACAGCCTTCGTTCACCCGACGGCTCACCTGGGAAAAAACGTCGGTGTCGGTCCCTTTGCCGTGATCGGCGAGCAGGCTAAAATCGGCGATGGCTGCACCATTGGCGCACACACCGTTATCGAGTGTTTTGCCGAAATCGGCGATCACACGATTTTGCATCCCCAGGTGTTTATCGGAGCTTATTGCACACTAGGCTCTCATTGTGAAATTCACCCTCATACCACCATTGGCGCCGACGGATTTTCTTTCGCAATGGCAAAAGATGGAACTCACAAAAAGATCCCACAGATCGGCCGCGTGGTGATCGGCAATCACGTCGAACTAGGTGCCAATTGCGCCATCGATCGCGCCGCCTTGACGGAAACACGCATTGGCAACGGTACGAAAATGGATAACTTCTGCCATGTCGCTCACAATGTTGTGATCGGCGACAATTGTGTGATAGCCGCGGGCTTTAAGGTCGCGGGCTCTAGCACCATCGGCAATAACTGCATGTTCGGTGGCGAAGCGGCGATTTCAGATCATATTCATGTCACTGACAAAGTAATGTTAGCCGGCCGTGCCGCCGTCACAAACGACGTCCTTCAACCAGGGGCTTATGGAGGCTACCCACTAGAGCCCTTGCGTGACTCATTAAAAACCCTGGCCAACAAGGCCCACCTGACCCGTATCAGGAAAGACCTGTCCCGCGTGCTGAAACACCTGGGCCTCAAAGACGAAGAATAAGGAGACACATCAATGTCCTATCAGTTTTATAAAGTCCTGCACATGCTGGGCTTCATGATCATGTTTTTTGGTTTCGGAGGACTTCTGATTCCAGCGTTTGCAAAACTCACTTTGACTAAAGGCGCCCGCATCATGGCCTATGCCACACACGGCATCGGTCTGCTTTTCGTTTTAGTCAGCGGCTTCGGCATGGCCGCGCGCTTGGGAATGGTTCAAGGACTTCCAACATGGGTGCAAGCGAAAATTGGAATCTGGCTTCTTCTGGGAGTGGCGATTTCTTTGGTTAAAAGAAAAGGCAACTTCGGTTGGCCCGTGGCGATCCTGCTTTGGATTTTAGGTGGCTCTGCAGCCTATATCGCAATCACGAAACCATTTTAGTTTCCTTGCGTAAATCGAAAAAACAAAAAGCCTTTGGTCCTCACCAAAGGCTTTTTTATTGAGAGAACATTTGCACGGTTTTCCCTTAAAAGCTCAATTCCACCAGCTCACCGAGTTCGTCGGGTCCTGCGCGGCCGCCTCATTAAGAACATCTAAAAGAGCGTCGACCTTTTCGTCCCCAATATTCACTCTTAACTCCGCGCCGGAAATGATCGTAATATCCCAATTCTTTTTAAGAACCGATGGATCTGTGAGCACATCATAAAGAGCATCAAGATTTCCGCCATAGGACTGAGGTAATTTGAAAGCCTGTGCGAAGATTTCATGAATTTGCTCGATTGATTCGACCTGATAGCCATAAATAAGAAGAGTGATTCGGCTTTCATTTTCATAGACGGCGGCCCCTGGTATGGCATCCATGTCCTGAGCCTGAGACGGCAAGCCCCAGAAACTGACCAGCACCCACATCGCCATGACTAACAACGACTTCATACGATCCCCTCAATTTTTATCTGCGGCACTTTAACATTCTTTACGGAAAATCACCGCTGTCATTTTTTTAGACACTAGGATTTACAAGCCCTGCGGATTTCTTCAACTTTATTCAACATTTTAGAGAAATGCGAGCCCTCCCAGTACACCTTCTGGCAATGGGGACACCAATAGAAGGTTTCATACAAAGCATAGGTTTTGCCGTCCACTTTGTCTTTGATCTGTTCGCGGTCCACTTTTTCTATGGGCGTATTACAGATAAAACACCGGGAAAGTGCCTGATCGTCCGGGATAATGTGCAGATTTTTTAGAACTTCTCGCAGTTGGGCTTCAGGATCTTCGCTGACTACGAAGTAACCCTTGTTTTTCGGCAAACGGGCAAAAAAAAGGCGGTCCCTTGTTAAGAGAATCCGCTTTTGGTGGGTCGCGATTTTTAGAAGCTCATCGTCAGCCAAAGATTTGAAGCTCGCCGTATCAAATCCCATCATGCGCAACCAGCGCACCAACCCCAATAAATTTTCATCGACTAAAAAGGCAGGTTTTTCATTCATGGCTTCAAATCGCACGAGACACTGTGTGTGCCTTGAGCGATACGA
Source organism: Bdellovibrio sp. ArHS (assembly GCF_000786105.1). Lineage (NCBI taxonomy): Bacteria > Pseudomonadati > Bdellovibrionota > Bdellovibrionia > Bdellovibrionales > Pseudobdellovibrionaceae > Bdellovibrio > Bdellovibrio sp. ArHS. The sequence continues at coordinate 39,189 of NZ_JTEV01000034.1, read as the reverse complement.
ACCCAGCTTACTTCTTTTCCAGAAAGCTCTGAAGAACTTTCCAAAGAATCAATCATGAGATTCTGCAAAATCAAAACACTGTCTTTTGACTTGATATCGTCTTCGACCAGAATTTGATATTGGATCTTTTTTGTCTCATCGCCGAACTGCATTTGCACAAAACGGCCGATGCTGTCCTCAATAATCAAAGTCATAAAGGCGGCAGACTGCTCTTTCACAAGCTTTTCATTTTCGTAGTAACGACAGTGAAGGCTTTTATATTCCAGAACCGGCATCGCCGCTTGGCAGATACCCGGTAGTGCGAACAAAAATATAGCAAGTGATTTCATAAAAGCCCCCTCCGCCTTCGAAAAACTAGAACATGCTGTACTTAAGGAAACGGCACTCGATGTTGCCGTTAAAAACAAAGTGCTTCTTCGTCGACTTCAGCTTTAAGTCCGAAATCAGATCTTTGTTCCCCGAAAGCACCCACGCATCCCAGCCCTTAAACCGATGTTTCAAGGTAAAACTGAGGTCACGATACACGTCACGAAGATTGTCTTCATCCCCGATACGCGCTCCATAAGGAGGATTGACGATAATCAAACCCTTTTCAACAGGGGGTTCTACTGTCGCTACCGATTCTTTTTTGAACTCGATGACTTGGTCGACACCAGCTCGTTTGGCGTTGTCTTTGGCATTTTTAATCACGCGATTGTCGATGTCGTAGCCGTAGAACTTGAAATCAAGCTCTTCCTTTTCCGCATCCATCGCCTCTTGCACCACTTTTTCCCAGACTTCTTTGTCGTAATTCAACCAGTTTTGGAAACCGAAACGGACACGGTTCAAACCGGGAGCGATATTCAAAGCCATCATCGCCGCTTCGATCAAAAAGGTTCCAGAGCCACACATCAAATCGATGATCGGTGTTTTTTGATCCCATTCTGCAACCTTAATAAGTCCCGCCGCCAAGTTTTCCTTCAAAGGAGCGTCGCCCACCTCTTTACGATAGCCACGCTTAAACAAGCTGTCGCCAGACGTATCGATGGCAATGTTGAATTTATTTTTAATCGCACGCACGTGAATTCTTAAAGCCGGGTTTTCATTGTCAACATCCGGGCGAACTCCGAATTTTTCACGGAATTGATCGACGATAGCATCTTTCACCTTCATCGCCACAAAACGTTGATCGCGCATTTTCGAATCAGAAACGCTGGCATCGATTGAAATAGTCTGTGTCGGTTTAATATACTTGGTGAAATCGTGACGTAGAATCTGATTGTACAATTCTTCAGGTTGGTAAGCGGTGAAATCCAAAACGGGTTTCAAAATACGGCTCGCTAAGCGAGATTGAAGATTGGCTTTATAACAACCTTCCCAATTGCTTTCGAAGAAAACGCCCCCGATGTATTTTCCAGTCACTTGAAGACCAAGATCTTTTAACTCTTGCTCAAGAGGTTCAACGAGGCCACGGGCTGTAGAGGCAAAAAATTGAGGCATAAACGGTTCCTTTCCGTTGGTTAAAGAAACCTAGTCCCTCGCTAGGTTTCCATCTAAATACCGCTGCTTCGGCGTCAGGCCCTGAAGGGCCTTCCGCTAGGCGACCTGTTGGTCATGTTTCGCGATATTGTGGTCCCCCGCCCCCTTCAGGAACGGTCCACTCGATGTTTTCGAATGGGCACTTAATATCACAAGTTTTACAGTGAATACAGTTCGTATAATTAATTTGTAAGTCCTTCTTACCTGCCTCAACTGTGGATGGCACCATCTCATAGACCGAAGCGGGACAGAAATGATTACAAGGTGATTTATACTGCGGCTCACATACCGTACGGCAGATATCGCCGTCCTTAAGAATCAAATGGTTCGGAGAGTCCTCATCATGCATGGTCCCCGTCAAATACACGCTGGAAAGCTTGTCGAAGAAAAGCTGGCCATCGGGCTTGGGCAGCTTGTTATCTTCATGATCCAAGCCATAGGGACCCCAAACATCGATCACCTTTTCAGTTGTGTCAGCGTCGATATGCTCGATCTTCATGAAGTCCTGAAGCCCCCGGCCGCCAGTGATCTCTTGCAAAGCCAATAGAGGCATTGAAGAAAACATGCCTTTGCTCAGGGTTTGATGGAAGTTACGAACCCGGTAAAGATCATCTTTCACATAACTGGATTCAACGCGCTTTTCATAACCTTGAGTGACGGACTCAGAGAACTCTGCGCCCTTCGTCAAACCTTCAAGGATTGTGTCCGCGGCTTGCATGCCCGACTTCATCGCCAAATGGATGCCCTTCAGCTTTTGCACATCCACCATGCTGGCAGAATCACCACAAACCATGAAGCCATCACCATAAAGTTTTGGCATGGAATACCAACCACCCGCAGGCAATGTCTTACCACCATAGGCGATCACTTTGCCGCCTCTAAGCATGTCTTGCAGGAACGGATGAGTTTTCAATTTTTGCAATTCGCGATGTGGGTCCAACAAAGGATCCTCGGAATCAAGGTACGCCACAAGACCGACAATAATTTTATCGCCTGGAAGAGTGTAAATGAAAGTTCCACCGATAGATTTGGAAAGAGGGAAGCCCAAGGTATGAATCACCTGACCTGCTTCAACCGTTCCGGCAGGCATCTGGATAACCTCTTTAACACCCTCTTCATAAACGTCAGGATTTTTTCCAGCGCGAAGGTTCAGTTTCTTTTCCACTTGTTTGAACAAGGATCCGCGAGTTCCTTCTGCGAAGATCGTGACTTTAGATTTTAAAATCAGACCCGGTTCAAAATTCACTTTGGGTTTGCCATTCTTATCGCGGCCTTTATCGCCGGTGCGAACACCGACAATTTTATTGCCTTCATAAAGCGCTTCCACGGCCGCAAAGCCCGGGAAGATATTGATACCTTTTTCTTCACATTTCGTTGCCAACCAACGATTGAACTTGCTTAACGAAATGATGTAGTTGCCTTCATTGTGAAATGGCGGAGGCGTGATCGGAAGTTTGAACGAAAAATCAGAACCCAGATAATAAACCGCATCCTTCTTCACTTCCGAATCAATCGGGCAGCCTTCGTCTTTGAAGTTGGGAATAAGTTCACTCAACGCTTTGGGGTTCAGAACCGCTCCAGAAAAACTGTGAGCGCCGATTTCAGAAGCTTTTTCCAGAACCACGATCATTTGATCTGGAATCTGTTCGCCTTGTTTGCGACCCGCGGAAACGTCTTCATTGTGTTTTTGAATTTGGTTTTGTAGATGAAGTGCGCAAGACAGACCCGCAGCTCCGCCGCCGACGATCAAAACGTCAACGTCCATAGTTTCGCGAGTTACGCCTTCCGGTAGTTCAGTATAGATTGACATAGATACTCCAAAAAATTTCAAAACAAAAAATCAAATGCGCTCAGCTCATCGGCTGTCGCGGGCCTTATTCCTCTGTCGCTTCTTCTTTCACTTCAGCTTGCGGCGACAACTTGCGAACAGGTGTCGTAAGCTGGCTTTGGACTTTGAGGTCTTCTTCATCGCGGCCACCCGGATAAATGCGTTTCTTGGCCTTCTGAGCAATTTCGGCTTCGCGGGCTTCATCATACTGAGACTCCGCAGAGCTTTCCTGAGCAAAGGTTTGGAAACCCGTCAAAGACGTGAGCAGCAATAAAACTAAGAAAACTCGGATCATAGTCCAGCTCCCTGTTAGCGCGCTTTAAGCGCATATTAAAAGCTAATTGAGAAAATTGTCATTGAAATAGTGCAAGATTTCTAGAGTTTAGGCAACTCTTAGCCTACCGGCAGACGGCGATGAAATTTCATCGGGATCTGAGCCCGCACCTTTTCGATGCGCTCTTTCGTAAACGTCGCAAGCACCACACCCGGAGCCCGCTTTTCGACTTGTCCGATGACGCCGCCCCAAGGGTCAATCATCAAAGAATGACCGTAAGTTTCACGTGTACCGCCACGAGTCCCCGTATGAGTGCCACCTTGTGCTGCAGCGACCACATAAGATTGATTCTCAATCGCTCTGGCTCGCAAAAGAATTTCCCAATGCGCCTCACCGGTTTTAACCAGGAAAGCCGCCGGGAGCAAAATAACATCGACTTCTTTTCGCGCGTACTGAGAAAAAAGTTCGGCAAAGCGCACGTCATAACAGATGGCCTCGCCGATCCTCCAACCGTCAACTTCCAAAATATTGGGACGCTGTCCATGACGGAAAACATCAGACTCGCGCAGAGGCTTTTGGCCTTCCAGTTGGATATCGAAAAGATGAAGTTTTTGATAAGTGGCGCGAATTTCCCCCAGAGGGGTAATCAACACCGACGAGTTATAAAGATGACCCTCAACAAAAAGAGGAACCGATCCTAGATGCAAAAAGGTATTATACTTTTTTGCCGATTCTGCGAGAGCTTTTAAGGCCGAATGGTCCAGCGCAAAGCCCTCGATTTTTTCTCCTTCGACCAGTCGCAAGTAAAGGCAGTTTTCAGGGAAGCATACCAGACGCGGTTGAGAATTTTGGAAGGCTTCTTCCAGAAGAGCTTCCATCTGCATAAGATTGGCGTCGACATCGTCAATCGATGTCATCTGCACGGCTGCGACCACCAACTCAGGAGAAGAAGTCATTTTTTACTCCGCAGAATCGATAAGAACATTGGAAGTGCGGGCCTCTTTGACCTCGCGGCAATTCCATTTTGCTTCTTCAAGATTCTTACGAACATTTGATACGAATTCAACGCAAGAGTTCGGATTGAGCCCTGAACCAATCGTTTCGTCCACACCCTGCTTCGTGTAAATCGCGCGGCATTTTGAATCATCGCCCATTTCCACACGCAACGTGCGAACCGTTTTATTGTGCTTGCACAATACCAAAGAATCACCAAGATCTGCGATCGCCAACGACGTGAAAAAAAGAACGATTGTCGTTGCCGAGAACAGTGCTAGTTTGCTTCTTAGTGCTGAGATTTGGTCTCTTTTCAAGCTGCTCTCCTCTTTGAAAGTTTAGGTTAAAACATACTGCTAAACCCAACTTTGATTTTACGCAGCTCAAAGGGATACTAAAACGAAGAGATCTTCGTAAGGACCAAATTTAGACTTTGTCTTAGGAAAACTTTGCCGCCAGGCAAAGCCAGGGTGCTGTCAGGACGACAGCACCTTCAGAGATGACTAAGCTGATTTAGACTTAGTAGCTTTTTTAGAAGTCTTCTTTTCTTTAGAAGCAGCTTCTACCAACTTCACATTTGAGTAGTCGATAAAGCCTTCTTTTTTCAAAAGACCATCTTTTTTGTCATAGTGTGTTTGTACTTTCACACCTTGAACTTGGATTTTCATGTTTTTAGCGTCTACAGACAAAACTGAACCCTTCTTACCTTTGTCAGATCCAGAGATAACTTGTACAGTTGCGCCTTTTTTGATTTTCAATTTCATTTGCGGCCTCTTAATTACTTCTTAGTAGAGATTTTCTTTTTGATTCTCAATTTAACCGCCATAGCTCTTTTTGAAAGCTTAGCGTCGTCAGAATTAAGAATAAAGTTGTCGAAACCGCCCATGTGCTCCATGTCACGGATCGCGCTAGTTGCAATTTGCAATCTCACCATTTGGTTCAAAACACGGCTAAAGATGCGTTTTTTTTGAACATTTGGTTGAGCTGTTGATTTAGTTTTGATGTTGGAGTGAGACACCAAGTTTTTTACAACAGGGCCTTTTCCAGTAATTTCACATTTACTCATACGAAGCTCCTCTAATACAGTCTGGCTACAAGTCTGGGTCAACGCCATCCTTCAAATTAAATAGGGGCGCCGCAAACAAGAAGTAACCATATAAAGTAAAAAGACACTTGATGGCAACTCTTTTTTCTTGTACACACATTAACTCGCTAACCAGGAAATCTAATAAAGAGGATAGTAATGAAAAAGACAACTCGTAGCAAATACCGTCAAGAATTCTCCGGCGACCACGTATTCGATTATAAAGATCCAGCATCTTTGACTCGTTTCATCGGTGACGGTGGTAAAATCACTCCATCTCGCATCTCTAAACTATCAGTAGCTCAACAAAAGAAAGTAGCTGCTGCCGTTAAAAAAGCTCGTAACCTAGCGCTATTGCCTTCTGGTTCAGACGCTTACGACACATTCCACAGAGCTGAAGCAATTTCTCCAGTTCCTTTCGAGATCTAATCCCGATAAGACTGCTGAAATACTAGATTTCCTGTTGGAAAAACAAAAAAGCCGGTGAAAACCGGCTTTTTTTATGCCCCAAATACCTTATTTCCAGACTGCCCGCCGCCTCGATACCATTTAAACGCGGTCCCGTCTTAACTTCTGACTTTCGATTCTAGACTGATATGAGGAATGGCCCCTATTACGCAGGCTCATTTGTGACGCATTTGCTTACCGCCACGGTGGCGGCAAGCTCTATTCGCTAGATTTAAAGGGCCTTCGAAAACATTTAACAATCTATTGGGGAGATGAAGCCTCGATAGCCAACATCCCCTCTAGCTACGCGGGCGTTTCCAGGACACGAAGAGAGTTACGATCATCATGACCATGTAACTTTTACTAGACCATTGATGCAAAGTCGGTCCGGGCACGCCCATAAAGGAAAGCTGATCAAACGGCACTCCCCAATTAAAAAGGCGAATTCCCAGAATCGGCAAAGCGAATAGAATCCAAAACTGCAAAACGGCCGCAAACCAAACGATGTGCTGAAAGCGGGCTCGACGATATTCAAAAGCCAGCAAAGTCGCCGGCAATAAAACAAAAAGAACACCTGCAACCGTGGCCGCCGTCTGACGGTCCGCAATCACCTTAAAAATAGTCATTACTAAAGCGATCACAATCGCCTGGGCCAATAGGTATTTTGAAAAAGCGTTACGTCTCATGTCCAAGAAGTTAGTCCACGACAACAGACAACTCAAGACCTGGAGCATCTCAAAACCAATACACTGCAACTAAAGGCTGCAACAATCCGGCGTTCGCCTTGCACAAGAGGTCCCGCGAGGAACAACTCTTAAAAAGGACACTTATGAAAAACGAAATGACTCTGGAACTTCTTCGCAATCAACTGAAAAACTTTGGATTGAATCCCGCAGAATGGAGTATCTGCCGCTTGCAGGCTTTGAATTTTCTGGTCCAGAACAGAGCAGATGAATCTTTTGCGCTGTATGGGCGGCTTGAGTATCGCAACCGCAAGCCGCAATGGAAATCTTTAGAGGTGTACTCGCTCTAGAAAGCCTCGCAGCGGACCGAGAACAAACTGCGATTGAAAATATCCTGCTCATTGTAAAGTTGATTGGCCTTACGAGGCTCGACGGTCACTTGGGCAGGATCTGTGGCCATCGGCACTTCTTCCCCTGGCAACTTGCCATAGATATTTCGGCGCAGAGTGCTCCAGGCTTCTTCTCCGTTGGCGCGGATATAGATGTTTTTCAGTCGACAGAAGATCGCGATTTCCGCCTCTTGCATCCAACCGAACCTTTCCAGGCCCGGCTCGGGCGGTTTGATCCCCCAGGCCAGACGTACCATCAATTCGATCCCATCGTTCATCGCCGAGCGCACCTCGGTAAGATTGAAAAGCTGCCCCGTACATTCGCTGGAAGCCTTACCGATGTCATCTGCTACTTTTTTAAGCACCATAAAGTACTCGTAGCAAGAACCCGCACTATTGCCGAGCTGGCAGGCCTCTTTAGCGCGAACAATTGTAGGGGGAATCTTGTTCTTTTTCAGCTCTGTAGGAAAGATATTTCCCTTTTGCAGCTCTTGAAAAGTCACCTGCTGCGAATCACACACGGTGTGCGGTGGACTGATCAGCATAAACACGCCAATGCCTACTAATATGGCTAAAAATGCGAGAACCGGTTTAGGAAGCGAATTGATGAAGTTTTCCATGAAAAAAAGAATAGCAATGTCGTGCGTTACTATCTAGTGATTTGACAACAGGGCCACTAATTATTTATTGTCCATTCCTCGTCGGGGAGTAGCGCAGTCTGGTAGCGCATCTGGTTTGGGACCAGAGGGTCGTAGGTTCGAATCCTATCTCCCCGACCATTTTCAAAAACGAACTCTTGTCCGTCTTATCCCAATTATTTACCAGTCAATTCAAATACAGCCACAGAAGAACACCGAAGGTACGAGTTCGTTTAGAGTTAAGAGTGGACCACCACTTTTCTCAAACGCACTTTGCTAAAAAACCTTCAATCAATTCCAAATCACTATCGTATCGCTCAATGATCTTCCGAATGGAAGAGTGATCCCACTTCGAGGCTTCACTTTTTTATCATTTAAATTTTGAGTAATCGCAGAGAGGCCATAGCCAGATTGATGAAGTTGCAAAATATTATGCACAACAATCATCTCTCTGGTTTCCATCAAAAGCTTTCCTTTGAAATGGATGTAACCAAAGGGACTTGTCCCTTTAAATGTTTTAAGAAACTTAATTTCTGAAGCATTTCGTTTGCAGATTTCAACGGACGTGCTTTTTGTAATGCAAACGCGCTTTGCAATTTCTGAATGGAAACAACCTTGGTTCTTTAATGCGATTACGCGTGAGCGAGTTTTCTTCAGCGGTTTAGGCCAAGGAATTAAGTCATGTACAAAAAGTATCTCCATTGTTGCTCCTTCATTTTGCCGAAGAAGCGTACCTTTGATCGGCATCCTAAAAAAGCATCGATTTTTTATCGATGCTTTTTTAGGACACCTTTGGCAAAGAGACTAGTGTTTGCACTGGAAAACCCAGCTTCACTCAAACTGATTTTTCATATACCTTTCGCACATCAAGTACAGCACCGGTAAAACGACCAAAGTCAGAATTGTTGCAGAAAATAATCCTCCAATGACGACACTTGCTAGGGGGCGCTGAACTTCAGCGCCAACACCTGTGGAAAGCATCATCGGGATAAAACCAAAAATAGCAACTAAAGCGGTCATCAAGACGGGTCGAATTCGCAAAGAAGTACCCCGTCGTACAAGCTCAAGTCCACTGAGGCCCTGGCGTTGCAAATCGTTGAAACAGTTCACAAGAACGACACCATTCAAAACTGAAATACCAGAAAGTGCAATGAACCCGATCCCTGCTGAGATACTAAACGGAAGCCCATTAAGTTTAAGGCCCAATACTCCGCCCACCAAGGCAAGCGGAACACCAACAAAAACTAAAATGGTCTGCGCGGCACTTCCAAATGCCCAAAAAACCATCGCCAGAACGAGGAAGAGAGCGACCGGAGCAAAAATCAATAGTCTTGTACGGGCCTCCTGAAGGTTCTGAAAGTTTCCACCCCATTCCATATAATAGCCAGGCGGAAGCTTTAGTTCTTTATCCACTATTGCTTGTGCGTTTTTGACGAAAGTTTCAGTATCTACCCCACGAGGATTAATCATTACGGCTGCTCTGCGCTTTGATTGCTCGCGGTTGATAACTCCATAAGTCTCATCAAACTGTATTGCAGCCACCTGACGAAGTGGGATCGTAGAACGATCGCCGATCTGGACAGGAAGAGTCTTTAATTTTACCAAGTCAGATCGATCTTCCTCATTGAGGCGGACAAGAATCGGAAAGCGTCTCACTCCATCAAATAGAAAACCGGCCTCTTCACCACCTAGAGCAATCTGCACCGTTTCTAAAACTTCGCGCTTTGGCACTCCAAGATTTGCTAGGAGACTCGTATCTGGGCTGATCTTTAGAATAGGCGATGTTCCCTGCATCTCCGCCTCTACGTCACCAGCTCCCGGAACTTTTCGGATAACATCCGCAAGTTTTTGGGTCAACTCAGTCAACTTCTCCATATCGTCACCAAATACTTTTACTGAGATGTCAGCTCTAGTGCCCTCTAACATTTCGTTAAAACGCATTTGAATAGGCTGACTCACAAGCACACGCTGACCGGGAATTTCCTCTTCCAGCCGCTCCACAATATTTTGCGTAACCTCAGACCATGTCTTTGATGTCCCCCTACCCTTAGGCCATAATGAACGATCCTTAAACATCACAAAAGTGTCCGATAGATTTACACCCATCGGATCGGTAGCTACTTCACCAGTACCGATTCGACTAAAAACGGATTCGACCTGAGGAAACTCTTCGATGATTTTTTGAGACTTCCGTTGGAACTCAATGGACTTATCAAGCCCAATATTGACAGGTCGGACGAACTGAATCGTTCTGGAAGCCTCATCCATTTGCGGGACAAACTCTCCCCCGAGAGTTGAAAAAAGGATTCCAGCGACAATTATCGACAGAATACCGACGCCAATCGTAACAAGTCTCTGCCCTAAGAAAAAATTAAGTATAGGACGATAGAATCTCTCTGCCTGCCTCATCAGCCAGGGATCTTTTTCTTTTGCACTTCCCCCAAGCCAAAGGCTTGCAAGAGCAGGAACTGTAGAAAACGACAGAACAAGCGCTGAGCAGACGGCAATGGCGAATGTGGCCGCCATCGGCTTAAACATTTTCCCCTCAATCCCGGCTAGAGCGAGTACTGGAAGGAAAACCACGACAACAATAAGTTCTCCGAAGCCAGCCGCTGTCCGAATTTCAACTGTTGCTTCGTAAACTGTTGATTGAACTTCTTCCTTGGTCAGGCTTCGATTGCGTGATTTTACACCATCATGAATTTTTCGCACACAGTGATCGAGAACAATAACAGCACCATCAACGATGATCCCAAAATCCAGTGCTCCCAGGCTCAAAAGGTTACCAGAAATCCCAAAATACTTCATCGCGATAAAAGTTATAAGAAGCGAAAGTGGAATAACGAATGCCGTGATAACTGCGGCACGAATGTTACCCAGAAGAAGCAAAAGAACAATTATCACAAGGCTCGCACCAAAAAGGAGGTTATGCTCAATCGTCCCTAGAGTCTTATTCACAAGCTCTGAGCGATCATAAAGCACTTTGATCTCCACTCCTTCGGGCAAACCTTTCTTAATCTCCTCAAGGCGCTCAGCTACCCTAATAGAAACATCACGACTATTTTCTCCCATTAGCATGAGAACAGTGCCGAGAACTGCTTCATTAGAACCGATGATCGCTGCACCTGTTCTTAGTTCAGAAGCCAAAGTAACCTTTGCAACATCCTTGATAAGAATAGTCCTTAGTGCATCTAGATTTTTGACTGGAGTATTTTCAATTTCATCTATGTCCGAAAGAAGGCCACTTCCTTGAACTAAAAACTGTTCGCTTGTCTGTTGAATATATCCACCGCCAACATTCTGATTTGTGGCATTGAGGGCTTCAACGATCTCATGAAAACTAATTCCATAGCGAGCAAGTTTCACGGGATCTGGCTGAACATGGTACTGTTTCTCGAAACCGCCAATAGTATTGATTTCGGCAACTCCCGGCACTGTTAAGAGTCGTGGCTTTACATACCACTCCTGGATGGATCTTTCTTCCATCAACTGAGCCAGTCGCTTTTCACCTTTTTCCGGATTCTTAGACTCAATGGAGTAAAAGAAGACCTCTCCCAGCCCTGTGCTAATAGGCCCCAGCTTTGGATGAACACTTTTGGGAAGTTCATTTGAAAGACCTTGTAGGCGCTCGGAGACCATTTGTCGGGCGCGGTAGATATCAGCCCCATCGTTGAAGACAACCGTCACCACTGATAAGCCAAAGCGACTCAATGAGCGAACCTGTCGGACTCCAGCTATTCCAGCCATTGAGTTTTCGACGGGGAATGTAACATTCCTTTCGACTTCTTCAGCAGATAAACCACCTACAGTCGAAAAGACTTGAACCTGTGTATCAGTAATATCTGGAACCGCATCAATTGAAAGGTGGTTAAAGCTATACCATCCCAAGCCCGCAAGAAGTGCGGTCATGAAGAGAACAACGCCCCTATGATAGACAGAGAAGTGAATAATTCGATTTATCATAAATTAATCCGCACAAGCATCAGCTTCGGGTCCAAAAACATCGAGATCAATCACTCGAATTAACCCTGGGTTCTTTGTGACGATACGATCTCCAGGCAAAATATCTTTCGAAGCGAAATGAACAGATGATCCATGGATGATAGGCTCGATTTCCACCATTTTAAACCAACCCGCTCGCTCCCTATATATTGCGGCAAAGTCTTGGAAGTGGACCAATGACGATACCGGAACTACAACCGTTGCTTTGTCAGATACTTTTTGAAACTCAAGTTCCAAATTCTTGAGTGCTTTTTCTGAAAGCTTGAGACCTACTTTTTCGGAAGCTTCAATCACAGCTTTTCCAGGGCCAACTCGCCCTTTTTTTCCTTCTTCTGCTTCTTCTGAGAAACCTTTAATAGTAAAAAGAAGACATGCGACAAGTACTAAATGTTTCATGGTAGTTCCTTTGGAGATGAACCTTTTAAATTCTCGACTGTTGCCCAAGTTAGCATCGCCTGAATTTCGTTCCGGTGAATTTCCTCAATAAGCTCAAATGTAGAGCGGTACATTTCAATGAGAGACGCAGGCGCGATGAGCGATCGATCAAAAAGACGTTCACTCTCTTTAGTGGAACGAACGATCTCCGAAACAGGCTCAGTCTCACTAAGAATCTTTGTTAGGTCCACATACTGTTTTTGAAGAACACTGAACTGACTTACTTGCTGACGTTTCGTTGCTTCATGTGTCGCCTGCGCAGAGTTCATGCGGGCTTTTGCAAGATTTTTTCCTGCGCCGTTTAGATTCCACAATGGAATTGTCAAACCAACTTTTACACCCCAGGACGTCTCGCTTTGTTCTGGATCACGCTCAAAACTCGGTCCAATTCGGAACTCTGGCCAGCCTTCACTTTGAGCTTCCTTTACTTCGGCTTTTGCGAGCTCCAGCTCAGCCATCGAAATTTTGAGTGCCGCCGTTTGTACGCTCGATGTGCCTACGTCCAGGGAAGGCCACTTTTTAAAAGTTTCCACGGAAATATGATCGCTCTTCGTGAGGGGTCTTCCTATAGCTCCCTCAATAAAGGCATTTGTCTTCTGAAAATCTCTTTCGATATTTAGTTGTCTAAATCGCAAAGTCTTTTCAAATGTCGAAAATAAACGGAGTGTGGTTCTTTGTTCAGGCGCAAGAGCTGGCCGAGCCTTCAACTTCCGATTCACTCGATCTAAAATAGAAAGGCTCTCTTTCACAAGATCACTTTCGATTTTGAGCTGCCGAAGTCGAATTAAAGATTCCAAAGCCATATTTGAGGCCTCTATCCGAGTCTCGAGATCCTTTGCAGACAAAAACGAGCTTTCGGCTTGAGCCCGTTCTACTCGAGCGCCTCTCTTCCCTCCGATTTCAAGAGGCTGAAGGAGACTCACTTCGAGTTTTTTCTCTCCGGTAAACTGAAGGCCTGCATCCAATTCAGGATTCGGGATTTGTTTAGCTTTAGCAGTAAGTGCTTGATTTTCTTCCGCTCTGAATGTTAAAGCTTGAATGCTTGGACTTTGCTCCAAAATACATTGATAGGCTTCAAGACCTGACTTGAGAGGCTCGAGACACGCAGCCTGACTTTGAGAAGAAAAGATAAGTGTTAAAATAATTGCTGTATTTTTCATACGGATACTTTGCGGGTTGAGCGACGTGCTTGACGTTCAAAGTCAGATCCATCTTTGGTGCAAGTTTTATTGCCACGTTTTGCGATCTCATCCTTAAACCGCTTCAAATCTTCAGAAAATGTATCGTCTAAATCTGGAATCTCTGCAATAAGCCTATAAAAAGGCTTCACTGCTTTTTCAGAACTCAATCGCTGATAGACCCAGCGACCTTCTTTACGAGAACTCAAAAGTCCTGCGTTTCTTAGAACTTTGAGATGTCTTGAAACATTATACTCTGGTTCTTGTAAGCTATCCGTTAAATCACATAGACAGGCTTCTTCCCTAGGAAGAGTAACCAATATGCGAAGAATTCGCAGTCTTGTTTTATCCGCAATTGCTTGGAGCAGCGCCGTAGGTTCTATATTAATTGAGTGCATACTTGCACCATTATGCAAGTGTGGTAAAAAGTCAAGAAACCGAACCTTAATGAAAACCAAAAAAAGGAGTCTCATTTTGAAAGCTAAACTTATATTAACATCTCTATCTCTTCTCATTTCACTTTCATCTTACGCTCAGGAAAGTGCTGACGTCGTCGCTGCTTGCAAGAAGGCTTGCCCTAAAGCAACAAATAATGAAGAGGCCCACAAATGCGCCGAGAAGAAAGGCAGACTCAATAAAGATTTCAGAAAATCTCAATGCTGGGAAGTAAATGAGAAATATGAGGCTGCACAAGCTAAAGAAAAAGGCGAAGGCGCAGAGACCCACTAGGGAGAATCACGTTGAAACAAACAGTCTTTGATATTCCTCGGATGGATTGCCCATCTGAGGAAAAAATTATTCGCATGGCGCTTGATGGAAATGAAGCTGTTATGAATTTAGACTTCAACCTCAAAAGTCGACAGCTCACTGTTGCGCATGAGGGCGACTCAAGTAAACTTTTAGAGGCTTTAGAGCCTTTGGGGTTTGGAGCGAAGATTTCCAATTCAAGGGAACTTTCGGAAATGGAAGAAGCCTTACTTATCCCAAAAGAAAAGCACGACACCTCGACAGCTTACGAATCGAGAGTCTTGCGACAACTTCTGGCAATTAATGCCATCATGTTCATTGTTGAACTTTCAATAGGACTCTACGCTCAATCGACAGGCTTGATCGCAGATTCTTTAGATATGTTCGCCGATGCCGCGGTCTATGGATTAAGTCTTTATGCCGTGGGAAAGACAATTCAATTAAAGAAGAAAGCTGCTCATCTAAGTGGGTATCTTCAAATTCTTCTTGCGGTCGGTGCGCTAGTGGAGGTCTCACGAAGACTTATTTTTGGAAGCGAGCCCGAAGAATATTTGATGATGTGTGTAGCCGCGATAGCTCTGGTCGCGAATACTATTTGTCTTTGGTTGCTTTCAAAACACCGCGACGGAGAAGTGCATATGAAGGCGAGCTGGATCTTCTCTACCAATGATGTCATTGCAAATTTAGGGGTAATAATAGCTGGCGCTCTTGTTTGGACGTTCCAATCTAACTGGCCCGATCTAATCGTGGGACTTATCATTGCTATCATTGTTCTACGCGGAGGAATCCGAATTCTCAAGATATCCAAAGCAAGTTAACCTAAAACATAAAAAGCTTAGATTTAATAAGAACTAGGACTTTTCCGGCTTTCTTTGACCATTTTGAACTGGATTCTCCGAGGCAAACTGACCGAGATTCTGGTGAAGAGCATTGTCCTTCCCCAGAATCAGCGTTATCAAGATTTCCGGATATTCCGTTATCACAAGATATTCAGCAGGAACGTGTCCGAAATAGAGAGTCGACCGATAACCAAATGTAGTCAGCTCAAAAGAGTCTGATGAACTTTCAGAAATTGCTCTGTATGAATGCAAATTTGGAAGCTCTACATGCTTCGCAATTTGAATCTTCAAATCATCTAACGAAATTTTGTTAACAAAGTTCTCTCGAAGCCGCTCGAAATACGATGAAGGTGATAAATCGCCATTTTGAACCTGATATAAATGCTGCCGAATCATGACACTCGCAACGAAGCGAATGAGCAAAGGCTTTGCCTCTTCTTTGTGAACCTCGAGAGTTACTTTCTCATTTCCACTTTGTACCACCATATCCGGCAACTGAAATTTTTTGTATTTAAAGAATTGGTCAGCGAACGTATCACATTCAGTAAAAAGGCCTTCACAATCCTCGCACACGATATCGGCCACTGTATCTGACTGCGCACGCACCACGACCTTATTCTTAACATCAACTTTAATAAGCTTTCCATTTTGCTTGATGGCTGCAAGCATCCACCGAGGTAAGATGTGGCTATTTGTTTTTAAATGCGGGACCTGCTTTAGGCACAACGGACATGCGATCATTTAGTCTTCTTTAGGTTGTAAGTTCCTGTTGTCTTCTGATCAGTCCAATAGTTACCCTCCAGAGCAAGAGCTGGAGTCCGACTCAAGACAAGTCTTACGGTTCCATAACTGATAGGACTTCGATCACGAACAGTAGCCTTGGGCTCACTTACATACGAGTAGGTAAAGTGAATGAGGCCATCGTCCGATACTTCAAACATTTCCCCAAACGAACGACTCGTAGACTCATCCGATTTTCGCACTACTTTGATGGTATGAATATCCGGCTGACAAATTTCGACTTCAACCTTTCCATTCAAACGATCACTCGGAGTATTAGAATTGCCAGTTGAATTGAACTGGCCTTTCCACTTCCCCTCGAGATTAGGAACTTTGTGAAGCCTTTCTAATATTTTGAACAGCTTCCACTTCCAAGCCCATTTCACGAAAAGTAGCCTTACAATTACAGTCCAAGAAATTGCGCTTGAAATTAAGGACACAAGATCTTTTGAAAAATCGGAACCCTTAAACACTGCCATTAATCCAAAAATAATAATGGCAAGACCCGCGGTGACTTTTACGTCCATCTGAGATTTCATCACTTAAGTCCTTGAAAGTACCGGTAAGCATCACAAATAAACGTGTGAACCTCATCGAACTTCCATCCTTGATGCGAACCAAAAAGCTTCTTTCGTTCATTCACTTCATTCCAATGGGCAACAGTGTTCAGATCAGAAGTTTGTTGGACCAAGAAAATCAAACAGTCTTCTGTCATTTTGACATATGATTCGTCATCGTAGATATAGTCTGGAATATTGTACGCAAGACAGGCCAAAAGATAAGATGCAGCAGAATCTGCTGAATCATAACCTTGTTCTTTCATTTCACAGCGAAGGTTCTTAAAAATTCGCGTGATCGCTTTATAGCGTTTTCCTGTAGTCTCATTTTTTTTCACACCATTATCATAGTCTTGTTTGGGCCAGTTATAGATAACCTGCCCATCTTTCGATTTTAAGGCTACGCCTTCATGATAACTAAAATCAGCATGGTAATGTCGATGAACAGCGTGAGGAACTACGTCAGCATCTACCCTGACCGTATTTGCATGTACTTGGATCGCCTTATTGCCAATAGTAACTTGACCAGAGCCAAAATAGTTAACAATTGCTGCAGCGATATCTGCCTTAAAATGCTCGTAAATGTATGTGGCTGTGACAAATCCGAAGGTTTGAGGCGTGGTGCCCTCTGGATAAATATTGTAATAAAGAGTATTTAAACGAACTACGACATCAACGTCGCTGTCTGAAGGAATATTGGTCCGGTTTGCATAAGAGCCTTTGGCAAAAACAGAAATGTCCATCTTGGACAGTTTTTCGTCTGCATCAATCGCTGCTTTAATCATACGGACAGCGCGATCACATTTCTCTATTTCCGATTCACTTGGGGACTGAGCCCATTTTCTTAATTTTTGCTCCAGTTTATCTGTCGAACTTCTATTTTCAAAAAGGCTGCCAAATGCGCCTGACCAAGTCGATTCTGCCATTTTCCCTCCGGCTAATCTAAAAAGACACACACTTGAGCCCTTCGAACCCATTCCAGAAGACTCAGAAATTAAAACTTGAGTCTGATTTGCATTTCGTCAAGTTTTCACCATGGAAATACTCATATTTCTTGCTTCCATGGCCAATTTCACAGGTTCTTTAACCAACTCCGGCAACTAGCGCTTCAGCGACTTAGAATTCGTCTTTCCATTATCTTGAAGCTTTATTTCAAGGAATCTCGGTGATCCCCACGTCTCTGTGCGTGATTCATAGAGAATCCTCGCTTGAGCCCGCCAAATGGCTCTTTGAATGCCCTCCATGTTGTACATCCCCGTAAGCCCCGCAATGACTGTCGCGCTCCAAAAAATTAGCCCAGATAGGTTCATATATGTTCTCCTTTAATGACAATTTTCTTTGATTCAAACCTTGCCACGATCTTTTTAACCGCCTTGTTATGCCAAGCCTTGGCCTTACGAGGCTTGAGCTTCTTCGCATTTAAGTAACGGGTTATTTCATTGGCATCCACGCCCTGTTTCCATTGGCGATGGATCTTAAGTAAGACGTCGTACTCGATGGGGTTCTTCACAAGGTCACCCTGGAAGTAACAATAACCAAAAGGTGGCGGCGCTTTTGTCTTCCGAATGCGCCAGCGAGCAACCTCTTTCGGGGTCGGATCTTTAGGGCGCAGTTCCACACCGGCCTTCTGCAACTCGGTTCTTACTTTGGTTTTTGAAAGATTCAACTCTTTGCCTATATCGCGGAGGGACAAGCCATTTTCATAAAGTTGGGCAATTTCGGCTGAAATGTCGGCCTTTTTATTGAACTGTTTCTCAATGATTTCATGCACTTGGACGAGTGCGTTTAGAGTTAAGCTATGGCGACCAATTTTTAAAAAAGCCGAGTGCCATCACAGATGTCAGTCGGCTTTTTTCGTTTTGGGACTTTGAAGTGGTCTTTCGATAATACGACCCAGCCCCTTCGCTAGACAACGTTCTAGTCAAAAAGCTCTTCAAAGAAGGATTTTCTTTTCTTGTACGCTTTGTGTCCGTACGGATTTGAAGGCACATAGACCTCTTGTGAAGCTTGTGAACGCTTTTCTTCTTCCTGGGATCTGTCTAAAATTTTATCCAACTCGCCTTTGTCCAGCCAGATGCCTCGGCATTCGGGACAGTAGTCGATTTCGACACCTTTTCTCTCGCTCATGACCAGATCTTTATCTTTGCAGTGCGGGCATTTCATAAGACCTCTCTTTCTTCCAAACCAAATTAGCAAAGTTCACTTCATTCAGATAATAGATAATTGCTAACAAAGTCTTCGCTTTTATGAATGAAAGGAAGATCCATCTAAGAGGCCTTTTTCAAGGCCTCCTTTTCCTGTATTAAATCATCAACAACCGATGGGTCTGCCAATGTCGAAGTGTCTCCAAGGCCATCCAGATTTCCTTCGGCGATTTTTCGTAGAATCCGCCGCATGATTTTGCCTGATCGAGTCTTCGGCAACCTCGGAGCCCACTGCACCACTTCGGGAGCAGCAAAAGCACCGATCTCTTTGCGCACCCATTGCACAAGTTCTTTGCGTAACTTCTCAGAGTACTCTTGCCCTTCTTTCAAAGTGACATAGGCATAAATCGCCTGCCCTTTGATATCGTGAGGCACACCAACAACAGCCGCTTCTGCGACAGCGTTGTGAGCAACAAAGGCGCTTTCAACTTCCGCTGTCCCGATGCGATGCCCACTGACATTGATTACATCATCCACCCGACCTGTGATCCAATAGTCACCCTCGGCATCACGACGGCAACCATCTCCGGTAAAATAGTAACCTGGATACGTCGAAAAATAGGTTTCTTCAAAGCGCTCGTGAGCACCATAGATTGTCGTCATCTGCCCTGGCCACGAATCCTCAAGAACCAGAACGCCTTCGCCGGGACCGTCTATTTCCTTCCCCTCCGGAGTCAGAATTTTGGGTTTTATCCCGAAGAACGGCAAACTGGCAGAGCCAGGCTTCATTCCCGACACTCCGGGCAAAGGCGCAATAAGAACCCCGCCGGTTTCGGTTTGCCACCAGGTATCCACAATAGGGCAACGGCCTTCGCCAACCACCAGATGATACCACTTCCAAGCCTCCGGATTAATGGGTTCCCCCACCGATCCTAAAAGTCGCAATGAACTTCGATCAGTTCGGAAAACGTGTTGATCCCCTTCTTTCATCAAAGCGCGAATTGCTGTTGGCGCCGTATAGAAAATCGTGACTGAATGCTTGTCGATGACCTCCCAAAATCTGGAAGGTGTCGGATAAGTGGGGACTCCTTCAAACATCAACGTGGTCGCGCCGTTACTTAAAGGCCCATAAAGAAGGTAGCTGTGTCCCGTCACCCAACCAATATCCGCCGAACACCAATAGACGTCATCATCCTTTAAATCAAAGGCATATCGATGAGTCACGCTGGCATAGACCAGATAACCACCGGTGGAGTGTAAAACTCCCTTGGGCTTATTCGTCGATCCCGACGTGTAAAGAATAAAAAGAGGATCTTCCGAATTCATTCTTTCCGGAGGACAATAAGTATCCACGTCGCGGGAAAACTCATGATACCAAAGATCCCGATCACTCTGCATCGAAACGGCAATCTGGGAGTTCTGAACTACCAGAACTCTTTCAACACCCGGAGTCTTTTGAAGAGCCACATCCATGTTATCTTTCAAGGGAACATCTTTTCCGCCGCGATACCCGCCATCAGCAGTAATGACGAATCGGGCTTCGCAATCATTGATGCGATCAGAAATGGCATCAGGAGAAAACCCCGCAAAAATAACCGAATGAATAGCCCCGATACGGGCGCACGCAAGCATCGCGTAAGCGCTTTCAAGAATCATGGGCATATAGATCACAACACGATCCCCTTTTTCTACTCCCATCTTCTTCAAGGTGTTGGCAAAGACATTCACCTTGTCATAAAGCTCCAGATACGTGACCCGAATACTTTCTTTTTGAGGATTGTCGGGCTCCCAGATCAACGCCACTTTATTGCCATTTTTATGCAGATGATGATCAATGCAGTTGTACGCCACATTGAGTTCTCCACCCACAAACCAACTGACTCGCACAGGCTTATGGAAAGAGGTGTCTTTCAAGCGTCTCCACTTTTTAAACCACGCCACGCTTTCGGCTTGCTCCGCCCAAAAAGACTCCGGATCAGAAATGGAGTGCTCATACATGGATTGATACTTTTCATAATTCAAGTTGGCTTCTGAAGAAAATGCAGCGGGAACAGAAACCACTTCACGCAAGTGATTCGATGTTTTCATATCTCCCCCTAAGCCGCCTCGTCTTTAGAAAACCACTTCGTATCCCGCTTTTCCTTGATATAAAAGAAGCCTATCACGGCGGTCACCAGGGCAATGCCAATCGGATAAATCAGACCCGCAAAGTGATTGCCTGTCGTGGCCACAAGGGCTGTACCAATAAAAGGGACCAAGCCGCCGAACACACCGTTACCGATGTGGTATGGAAGAGACATCGACGTGTAACGAATAGACGTGGGGAAGAGTTCCACTAAGAAGGCCGCGATCGGACCATAAACCATCGTCACAAAAATAACTTGAATAAAAACCAGAACCGTCAACATTACGACATTAGGATGAGGTGACCCCGCCTCGGGTGTCCAACCGGAGAAATGCTCCATGGCCTTATAAAGTGGCAAGTAACTTAAAGCCGCAATCACCATTCCTGACAACATGATTTTCTTTCGTCCTATTTTGTCAGACAAAGCTCCGAAAAATATGAAGAACGGAGTTCCCAGCAACAACGCAACAGCAATGATGGAATTTGCTACGACGAAGTCGACTTTTAAAACTGTCTGCAGATAATAAAGAGCATAGAATTGTCCGGTGTACCACACCACGCCCTGCCCTGCGGTTGCTCCGAACAAGGCAAGAATCACCATGCGACGATTCTCTGGATTTAAAAAGCTGTCACGCAAAGGCGATTTCGAAGCCTTCCCGCTGGCCTTCATCTCTTGAAAAACCGGAGACTCACTCATGCGTTTGCGAATGAAGTAGCTGAATATCACCAAAGCGACAGAAAGAATAAACGGAATTCGCCAACCCCATTCGGCAAAGGCGGCTTCGCCTAAGGACATTCGCGTGGTAAGAATCACGCCCAACGAAATAAACAATCCCAGTGTGGCCGTCGTCTGAATAAAGCTGGTGTAAAATCCTCTTTGACCATCGGGGCTATGTTCCGCCACGTAGGTCGCTGCGCCACCGTACTCTCCACCCAGTGCCAGTCCTTGAAGAAGACGTAGAATTAGAAGTCCCACGGGAGCCAACATTCCCACCTGCTCGTAGGTCGGCAAAAGACCAATCGCCGTTGTCGCTCCTCCCATAATAAGAAGAGTCACCATAAAAGCGTACTTACGCCCGACGACGTCACCAATACGCCCGAAAAGCAAGGCTCCGAAAGGTCTTACAATAAAACCTGTTGCAAATGTCGCCAGCGTACTCAGAAGAGCTACAGTTTCATGGCCCTTCGGAAAAAACAAAGTGGAGATGATAGTTGCAAGTGACCCGAAAATATAAAAGTCATACCACTCGATCAGAGTTCCCGCACTTGAGGCGCTAATCACCTTCCAGATATTATTCGTCGATGCCGACGAGGGCTGTGAAACGGATGCCATAAACGTACCCCTTCCGTAGGTTAATCTCTCTAGAGCAAATGCTCCACATTCATAATCTCACTGCTTTGGGGTGTAAAAAATTAAAATTCGCTTAGAAGGAAAATCTTGATTTAATAAACGCCAGGCGCTTTCTCCTATTTCAAAAGTGCTCAGAATGAGATTCGGAAAATCTAAGACTACCTCAAAAGAGATTTCGGAGTTCTAAGGTTGAATGAAATATTACTGGTGAATAAAAACGACTTCTCGAACTCAACAAGAAAAAAGATAAGCACCAACGCTTGAAGAAAATATTCCGTGCGTTTCAGCAAATGAGTTTCCTTAAGAGTCTTTGGCTTTTTTCTAAGAAAAGTCTAAGATGACCCGCGGAGGTCCACCATGAATCAAGTCTTTTGGCGGCGTTTCATTGCACTGGTATTCTGTTACCTGCTTCACCCAACTCTAGCTTTAGCAGCTAGCTTTGACAGTGATACCGGCATTTCCAAAGAACAGCTGACAAATTCCCTGGCTAAAAACACGGATCTCAGTAAAGAACAAATTGACGCACTGGTTGAGACACTGCGCCAACAGTTTGGCATCAAGCCAGAACAGAAAATTCCTATTCAGGGTTACCTTTACTCTTCCGGCATGAATTGGGCCTTATTGATCGATCATGATACCTGGCTATTTGATGCTACGATCCGAGATCCTAACACCAGGGAACTTGTCGACCTGAAAGACCTTTTTCTGTGCGACTTTCACAATGGCGGTTTTAAATTCGAAGTGGCCTACAAGTGGATGTTTACGTTCATACCAAGTGGCGTGAACGTCGATGAACTGCATGGGGGCATTTACGGAAGAGGCCTTGGCTTAGTTGCCGATGCTCTTTTGGGATTGGAAGGTTCCTGGCTTCCGGCAAAAAACAGAAAACATGATATATTTCATGTCGCCATCAAGGTCGGCTTAGGCGGAGGTCTGGTCTTCCCAAAAATGGAGTTTAAATTGCGACAAATCAATGACGACACCAAAACAGCGTTACTTCGATTGAGAAAGTAAAGTGCCTGACGACACTGCGGAAGAAGTGCGATTTAACGACCTGTAAGATTTTCTTTAGCCACTGGTTTTTTTCAAGAGCTACCATTCTAAAAAAAGGAAGCTCTCTATGAAATACGTTCTGCTTTTCATTCTGTTTTGGCCAACGTCTTCTTTCTCTGCGCCCGCCTCGTTTGTGCCGGGCGAGTTCGTCGTAAGGTTAAAGAAAAATGTTTCCGTGCAAACCACTTCTTGGTCTCGTTTAGAACAGTCTCTAGGGGCGACAGTCAAAGATATTATTCCGGAACAAAACATTGTCGTTATTCAAAGAGCTAGCTTTGAGGACCCGCAAGTCGCCCTCAAACTTCTTGCCGAAAACAAGCTTGTCGAAATTGCCGAACCAAATTTCATTTATCAGGCGCACCGGACGCCCAATGATCCGATGTTTCTTCAGCAGTGGGGCCTTTATAATTATGGCCAAACAGATGCGGATCTCACTTCCGGCATTCGCGGAATGGATATCGGCGCCCTTAAAGCTTGGGATATAACGACCGGCTCCAAGAACATGATCGTGGCTGTTGTCGATTCAGGTATCGATTACTATCACCCCGATCTTCAAGGAAACCTTTGGACCAACCAGAAAGAACTTTCTGGGAAAGAGGGAGTTGATGATGATCAAAACGGAATTGTTGACGACATTTTCGGGGCAAATTTTGTTGATTCAGCCCATCCTACTGGAGACCCCATGGATGATTATGGCCATGGCACCCATGTTTCCGGCACAATCGGCGCTCAGTCCTTCAATGGTCAAGGCGTCTCTGGAACCGCTTGGCATGTAAAGCTACTTCCTGTGAAGTTTTTAAATGAAAACGGAACTGGGCAACTGACCAGCGCTATCAAAGCCATTCACTACGCCCGGTCGATGGGGGCAAAAATCTATTCAAATTCATGGGGCGGCGGCGGATATTCGGAGAACTTAAAACAAGCTATCGAAATGACCTCGCAAACCGGTGGCGTCTTTGTCGCTTCCGCAGGCAATGATTCGTCCAATAACGATGAAATTCCTGAGTACCCCGCCAGTTATCCCGTGGCGAATGTAATCGCGGTAGGTTCTATGAACAATCGCGGAAGACTTTCCGACTTTTCTAACTATGGTCGCTACTCCGTGGACGTCGCGGCTCCCGGGGAAAATATTCTTTCAACCGATCTCTATGGAGGATACACGATTCTATCAGGCACATCGATGGCCGTTCCCCATATTTCAGGTATTGCGGTCCTCCTCTGGAGCAAAAATCCCGAACTTAAAAACACGACTATTCGCAGTCGGATTATGAGCACGACCAAAAACCTTTTAGGCGGGGCCCGCATTCGCCGTGGTTTAGCTTATGCCCCAGCGGCTTTGCAAAACGCCATCACCAATCCCGACCCCGATGATCCGCGCTCATGGAAGCAGCTTGCAGTAAAGATCTCGACAACTCATCCCTACCTTAACAACGCCTCTCAGGAATTTGCGGTGTATATTCCCGGAGCCAAACGCATCGCTTTGTATTTCGCCAAGTTTAAGACGGAAGTGGATCTAGACAAAGTGGAACTCTTGAATCGCCGGGGCGAGAGAGTTTATGAAGTATTTGGCAAACACGACGGTGAGTATTCACTTCCCGTGGACGGCGACTATGTCAAAATCGTTTTTACCTCTGACGGAAGCGTGACGGATTATGGATTCGATGTCACTCGGGCCGCGTGGGAATAATTTCTGACAAGAAATATTGCCCATATTCCGCCTGTCTCTTTTTAAGACTTCTTGCAACTGTCGAGCAATTTTCGGCTTTGCTTCAATCTGGATCTTAGGGCGCGAAATAAATGGCTCATGAGGACGCCCCGGCTGGCAAATTCATTGCAATCGATTTTGATTACAGGAATGTCTTTTAAAGGAGCCGGTCGATGAAAAGATTAAAAATAGTCATGCTTATTGCTTTTCTAACCGTCGGCTTTTCAAGCTTTGCAGCCCAAGCCTCGAAAGAGCCTAGAAAAATTCTGGTTTCCGTAGGCGACATTCAAGAAAATTACAGTCTGCGCTGGCGCAAAGAAACCTGTGCCTTAATCCATACCATTGCCAATCAAGTCAGTGACGTTGCCGTCAATGTCACCTGCCGTAGTTTTGATACGGCTGATTTTTTAGACAAGGAACTGGAAGAACTGCGTCGCCATAATGACTACCACCTACGTCTGACTCGAAACAAAGATGGCAGCATCAGCATGGATGCGGCCAACTGGCGTCGCAACTATGAAACAGATTTTGAAAGCGTGAGCTGGAGTTTCAAAAAGTCCACGATCGATAAAATACAAAGTGAGGCCTTGGCAAAAGCCGTCGTAAATTTCTTCGTTTATGCGACCAATGAAGAAAGTTTTAAGGCAGGGCTTTTGGTCAATGGGGCTGCAGAATCCTCAGAGATCATCTATGATCAGAAGCAAGGTCTGTTCCTGGACAAGCTGACCAACGAGCCCTTAACGATCGATCAAGCCTATCGCCGCTTTGAAGGAGAAAGTCCACGCAAGAAAAACTATCTACGAACCGCTACTGAAATTGGTGTGACTCTTTCCGCGGCTCTGGCGCTTTATTATAAAAACCTTGCGTACAATCGACAGGATTTCGACTACACGCTGGGTGACGGCCTTCGCAAAAAGCTGAACGGCGAAGCCATTCTTTTCGATGACAATGATAAATTTGCCAACGTCGGTCATATTTTTGCTGGAGTGCTTTACTATCAAGTGGCGCGCTCTAACGGCTATAATGCTCTGGAATCTTTCCTCGTCAGCTTTGCCTCTTCCGCAGTTTGGGAATTCATGGAGTATCACGAGGTCTTTTCTTTAAACGATCAGATTATGACCCCGGTCGGTGGCTATGTTATCGGCGAAGCGACCTATCAAATCTCGTGTGCCTTGCTGGCCAAAGGCACCACTGCGGGAAAAGTTTTGGCTTATGGAATCAATCCCGGTTTGGCTTTGAATCATGCGATCGACAAAATTAAAACTGGCGATAAATACGCCTCTCAGCCGGATTGTAAAAAACCACGATGGTCGGATATTTCTATGTACATTGGCCTGGAAAAAAATCAAAAAGCCTTTAAGCCCACGGCTGAAAACACCTACGTCGTCGGTTTAAGTGCCGATGTTGTTAATATTGAAAACTACGCAAAGCCCGGACACGAAGCCAAAATGGTCTATGATACAGCCATGGTGAAAGCCATCTTGGAAAACAACGGCGGCGACGGGATGGGCGATTTAAAACTCATCGCCCAAGTCACGATGGCCGCTTATTACAAAAAGAATGTGGAACTGGATGCTCGCGGGCAGCTGCGCGGTTATGATCTAATTCTTGGTGTCGGCTCGGGCACCACATTTCATGATCGAGGATCAGACAAAGGCTCGGGGCATGAAGACTTCTACGGAACGATCAACATTTTGGGCGCAACAGCTCGCGCTAACATCTATTACAAAGGCATGAATATCCAGGCGGAGTTCGGTTTCTATGGAGACTTCGCCATGGTGAAATCCTGGGCCCTCAATGACTTCCAAACGCAAAATGGCGGCTCCCTTGCGGGGCAATCAGGCGTCATACAAAAACGCGGTTACTATTGGGGTCTGGGAACGACGACGTTAGCCGCCCTTTCCGCTGAACAAGGCCGGGTAAAGTTCGGATATGAATTGCAATCATCCCAGGCCTCGGACATAAAGTCGCGTCACCGCAATCAGCAGGATATTCAAGACCCCGCTGATTTTAGTGACTCCTTTGTCTCGCATAAGATTTACGTAAGATTCCGTCTGACAAAAAATCTAAGCTTTCAGCTTTCGCAAGAAACCATCGTCCGCGAAGGCTCCGCCAATGGACAGGCATCGGCGAAAGGCAAAGAATCCCGCACTATGGGAACTTTGGTTTATCTATTCTAAAAAGACTTAGTCCCGAATTGACAGTCACACGTCTTTATCTCTGCAAAAAATCGCTCAAGAATTGTTTGTAAGAACGTGTGACTAAACTGAATATAGGAGTGAGGCAGTCAAAAAAATTGAAATTGTGCGCAAACTCATGAAGACCCATGAGCTGGAAGCCGTCTTATTCAAAGGCGTCGATTGGTTCAGTTGGGTCACGGGCGGAGCCAGTAGCGTCGTGATTTATACATCCGAAATCGGCGTCGCCGAAGTTCTTGTCACGCAAGAAAATGCCGGAACTAAACGTCCCTTGCCGTGGATTAAAACACCTTAAAAATGTTTTCCATTTTCGTAGTAGGCGTTTTTTTCCAAAACCTGAAAAACAACGACAACATCCGGGGCCGGCGTCAGTTCTTTGATTTTCTCTGTTAGAATTTGCGCGCAGCGATCCTGAACCTCTTGGCTACGCGCGAACCACAGCACTTCCACAAAAGGGTACGATTCTTCGGTCACTCCCTGATTAAAAAACTGAGTTGAGACCGCCTCAAAGGTAAAGTTATCTTCTGCGGTATTCATTTCCGCCGCTAATAGCTTTGGCAGTTCTTTACTCATTTGACTTACAACTTCTGTTTTTATTGCACGCGTGCGGATATGAGGCATGATGGAAGTATCACTGAAACCGAGGATATTGTCTATGCGTAAAGATACTTGGAATCCCCAGCAATATCATAAATTCCTAAATGAGCGTTCCCTGCCATTCTTTGACCTTATGGACATGATCGATAGCAAATCTTCCCTAAGACGTGTCGTGGATTTAGGTTGCGGTGCGGGTGACTTGACTGAAGTTCTTCATCAGAAAGTGCATGCGCAAGAAACCTGGGGTTTTGATACATCAGAAGCGATGCTGGAAAAAGCCCAGAAGCTTTCTTCGGAAGGTCTTCACTTTGCAAAAGAATCCATTGAAAATATCCGCCAGCATGGAAAATTTGATCTTATATTTTCAAATGCCGCTCTTCAATGGTGTGAGAATCATCCAAAACTTTTCCATGATTTAAAAGACTCGTTACAACCTCAGGGACAGCTTGCCGTGCAAATGCCGATGAATCATGACTATGCGACTCACCTGTTGGCGGTAAGGATGAGCGAGGAAAATCATTGGAAAAATCTTCTTCAAGGGAACTCATACCGGCAGCATCTGACGATGCTGCCTCCCGAAGGTTACGCCACTCTTCTTTTTAAGTTGGGATTTAAAGAGCAGAAAGTCCTTCAACGGATTTATGCCCACGTCATGACCTCGCGCGAGGATGTAATCAGTTGGGTGCAAGGAAGTCTTTTAACTTACTTCCAGAGTCAACTTTCCCCTGAGGACTTCGCGACCTTCCTGACGGAATATCGCGAAAGCCTTTTTCAGGAACTGCCCGATGATAAACCCTTTTTCTATCCGTTTAAAAGAATTTTGATATGGGCGCGTCTGTAGCCGCTTATTCGTTCTTTGCGGCGGAACCTTTGCCTTTTTTCTTTTGCGCCGCTAGTTCAAGCTCACAAACCTTCACCTTGGTTTCGTATTCGTCCTGACGTTTTTCCAAGGTATTTCTATATTCCTTAAAGCGGGCTAAACGGTCTTTCAAATATTCTTCGGAAACACCCACGATACGTTTTTTATCTTCTACGCCAATAGATGAAAAGTCGTCGTCCGGAGTCACATACTGTCTGGATTCAGTCCAGCGGACCTTCCCATCCCCACTGTTTTCCACACTGCCTAGGGACACTCTGCAATCACGCAAGACACCATAAAGCCCGCGATTGTCCAGATAACGAGGACCGCCCAAAACTTTGGCCTCTAGATCGTAAACATCCAGCTCCAGACGACGAAGCTCTTCGCTCATCACAACTTTGCGTTGATACACCATATCCCCATCTTTAACGCCGACGACAGAATCGCCACGCACGGGTGATGACATATCAACAGTGGTATCAATGTCCTTTGCTTTGTGTTTTGAAGAACAAGCTGCCATCGAGATTAAAGCACATGCCAAAAGTAACTTACGCATACATCCTCCACCAGATTTGCTTACTCACTGTAACAGGCCAACTGACAAGAAGTCATTTCAAGCTCAAGTTCTACGCACCAAGGCGACATAACTGTGTCGGGATGATACAGAATCGATATTACGTGTCGGTAACTTCAATTTGGGACCGATGCCTAGTCTGCGTCATTTATTCCAACAAACGCACATTCTTTAGGCCTGCAAAAATTTGCTTCTGGGCATGCAAGGTCAATACTAGAGCTGACAAAAAAGGAGACTACCATGAAAACACTGATCCTCACTGCAATATTATGTGTTGGTTCCTTTTCTTACGCGAATCAAGCACGTCAAGATTCAACATCCAGTACGATGGAGTTCACTCGAGAAGAAGCTGAAACGGCCCCCCGAGGCCTCCTTCCCTTTATTGGGCTAGGTGGTGGTTACACTGGATATGATGAAGACGGCTCCGTAGAAGGAACCCCCGCAACCCTTAAACTGTTAGGCTCTTGGTACCTACAGGCACCTGTGGTCTTTGACCTGGGCTATGGTGTGAACAACCAGCAGTTCACACAAGCGGGAAATAATGAAGACACCGCAATGACCGGCGGTGCTCTCGAATTTGCGGCTCGCTATCGTTGGGACAGCACACGCTGGCAAGGCGGTATCGTCGCCAACCAATTATATGAGCAAGGTCCCGACTTCGGCGCAGACCAAGGTGATGCTCACTTCGTCGGCTTGCAGGCGTTGAAAGAATTCAATCTTTCCGCAAGTTGGCTAGCCCGCTTAGGAGCACGTGCCATGGCGATGACTAATACTGTCGACAACAATGTTTACATGTACCTGATTGACTTACAAATCGGTTGGAATCCTTCAGCGTACCGTACTTCAGTCAGAACCACGGAAAATCCGATGCAAACTGAAGAAATGATTGTCGATGAAACAGAAGTCATCGAGCCAGCCCGTCCCGTCGCCAAAACGGCACCTAGCTCTGCTTTAGAGGCCGTGGGTCTGACGGCTTTAGTTCCCGGAGAAAACAACGTTGAGTTCCCAACCGCGCAAGCCACTGTCTCGCCAGACGACAAGGAAAAACTTGCAAGCATGGCTGCCGTTCTCGAAGAAAATAAAGACTTGTATGATCGCGTGGAAATTCGCGGTTATGCAGATTCATCCGGCAGCGAAGAATTCAACAAACAAATTTCGAAACAACGTGCCGAACAAGTTCGTTCCATCTTACAGCAAAATGGACTTAAGGACGTCGATGTGACCGCCGTCGGCAAAGGCACAGCCGATTCAACCGGCATGCAAGCGGCAGATCGTCGCGCTGAAGTCATATTCATTGGTGTCAAAGATGAAGCGAAGCTACGTGATGCCCTTTCAACGATTGAATAATCATTGAAGACATGACGGATAAAAGATCTGGGATAAAAACCAGATCTTTTATTTTTCAAAAACCGTGACAAATTCCTGATCGACCTCAGCGTCGACTTCGCTTTGCATCTCGGCCCACTCTTGTTGCAGATAAAGTTCTTCGTCGTTGAGATATGTCGCCGGCTTTTCATATTTTAAAAAGATCACTGCCACCAACGACGCCGCTAACACGGGTACCAGCAACCACTGCCAGCGGCGCGCGCCCCCCGCCTGAATATGTCGCCAAATACGAGGTCCTTCCGCAAAATCCGCTTCAGGAGTTCTGCTCGCGTTGGCTTTCAAAAACTTTTTTAAAGAGTCGTCACTCATAGTCGTACTCCTTTCCGTTCCAATAGCTCTGTCATTTTCGACCGCGCCTGGCTTAAACGTGATTTAACGGTTCCTTCCGGAATACTCAGAGCTTCTGAAATTTCCTTGATACTTTGATCTTCCAAATAATAAAGAACCACCACCGCCCGATTCTCGACACTCAAAGAGGAAAGCATCAAATCGACTAACTGGCGATTGGAAAGATCGGACTCTAATGAGTTGGCCACTGCGATGGTGGGAAGTTCGTCCAGCTTTCTGTTTTTTCGCAGATAGTCCACAGCACAATTGTAGGCAATTCTAAAGATCCAGGTGGAAGCCGTGCTCTCTTCTCGAAACTTAGCCCGGTGTTCCCAAGCTTTCATGAATGCTTCTTGCGTCAGATCTTTTAAAGGATCCTCTCCCGCCAGACGAAACAGAAGCCCACGCACCTTTGCGGCGTGAGCTTCATAGAAATGCTGAAAAGATTCCGAGGACTTTACACTCACGGCGCTTATTTTCCCTGGCTAAAAAGTTTCACTTTCTGTTCTTCGGTCAAGAGGTCCCGCGCGTCTAAAATGCTTTGCAATCTTCCTTGCGCCAACTGCTCTTTCTTAGCAAACATTAACTGAAAGGCCTTTTGGACTTCTTCCCGAGAAGCATTGGAACGAATCATCTGTTTAAACTTATGACGAGCCTCTTTCATCTCTTCACGCAACTTTTCAAACTCGGCTTTTTTGGATTCCCGCAGCGATTTCAATTTTGCCGATTGCTCGTCGGTCAGTCCTAACTCTTTCATTTTCTCAGGATTAAAGTGCTTTTCCATGGGCAGGATTTCATCGCCCTTGTGACGCGCCTCTCTTCCCGGACTTCGGGCCAAGGCTGTGGTAGAAATCATCGTTAAGACCATGACGGACGCAAGAAATTGATTGAACTTCATTGTTCCTCCTCTTTGCCCCTTAGACGCTCGGAGGGGCTGAAAGGTTCATTTTAATTTTTCTCAATTTGATATTTATGCCAACTTAAAAAGAATTTCAGCTAGAACTGTCTTCATCGTCTCTAACTCCATAGACGGCGTCGTCTGAGCCTTGTCTGCCAACTGCTGCTTGAGGTAGGGGACGTGAATAAAGCAAGCGGACAGGGCCTTATCGTGCATTTTAAGCCAGTTCAGAGTGTGGTAGTAGGTATAGTTGCAAACATAACCACCGGCACTCAAGGAAATCTCGACGGGAAGGTTCTTTTGTAGCAAGTCCTCTTTCCATTCGCTGACAGGCAGCGCAGTAAACAGAGCACTTTCCGACCCTTGTTGAATCACTCCTCGCGACGGCTTAAATCCGTCTTCATCGGGATGCTCTGTTTCAGTCCAGTTTAAAGCCACACGTTCCAGCGAAACCTTACTGCGTCCTCCGGCCTGGCCCAACATTAGAATGGCTGCGTAGGAATTTTTCTGTAAATGACTCTGAAGCTGTTGAGGAGCCTCCGAAAAAGACACTGGCAACAAAAGCGTCTCCGTCAAATGGGCAAAATCCTTCTTGAGCCACTCAAGAAGGATTTCACTGGGATTCACTTTTTCTCCTAAGAAGGGACGAAACCCCGTTATCAGGATTTTACTCATTCGAAGTGATTTCTCCATGTCATATAAAAATCATTACTGCTTGTACCATTTAACGGATGACCTTTGATACGGAATTCCACTTTCGTATTAAATTCACGTGTTAAGGCTTGTGCTTCCGCAGAATTGCGCGGCACTCGCGCGCCCAGAGATTTCAAACTGGAAATCGGCACCCAATACTCGCGCTCCTGCACGCACGAGCCTGATGCATTCCAAGGACCCTCGCTAGAGCAGTTTTCTGAACCATTCCAGTTGAATAAGCGGAACGTCACTTTGACTTCTTCAGACTGAGAATAGAAAGTGAAGCTTTGCCCCACATGTTCTTGAGTCGTTCCGATCTTTTTGAAGCCAAATGTCCAAGGAAGTTCTTTCTTTTGATTGTAACTATCCACGAACTCGGGACTGTGGTTCAAAACGAAAGTTCTTAGAACTGCCGCGGAAGCGGCCATACCATAAGCTGACGAAAAGCCGCAGTGGTTTCCATAGTTCAAGTTCAAAGTTCCAACAATATCGGAGCTTTCGTAACGATCGCTGTATTCAACTACCTCAGTATTGATTTTGTTGTTAACAACCATGTCGTCACGTGAAGCCCACAACATCAACGGCGTTTTCACGTCGTCTTTCCAGTTCCAGAAGTTATTGCTCTTAAAAAAGGAATCCGGAGTGCTGGCAATTCCCCGACGCTGCAAAGACGTCGACGCTAGCAATCCAATATAATCTGGCATATTACGACGACTGTCTGGAATATTGTCATCGGTGATCAAATCAGGAACGTCTGAGACATAATGACGAGCCTCATTGAAGTGATCTTTCGTCATCTTCGTGAAGATACGCCCAACAATTTGACCGCTATAGAGCTTATCCAAAGTAGGACGCAGGCTCACCACCGGACAAATCGCGGTGACGGAGTTAAATATTTTTTTGCCGCTCTGAAGAGGATACCTGTCATTGAAGGCCGCCCCTAAAACAGCGGCATTGCCGCCCAAGCTGATCCCCATGAAGTGAACACTCGAGACGCGGTCTTTATGCTCCCATTTTTCAAGCATCCATTTGCCAATTTGCAACGACTCATAGCCCTCATCCCAACCGCCTAAAGTCACACGCTTGTTGGTATAAATATAGTCCATGCCGGTCTGATTTGCCAAGAAGAGCAAGTTGAATGGGCTTTGATCGAAGAGCATCATCGAATAGGCCTTGATCGACGCCGACTGAACTGCAGAACAGAATACGCCACAACGAACAATTACCAGAGGACGAGGGCGAGAATCCTGTTTTAATGCCAAAATTGCGGGAACCTTTGTTCCGTCAGCAAGCTTGATTGTCACCTGCTTCACCTGCGGATGCGAAAGCAAAGGATACTGATAGCTGGAGTATTTCAACAGTCCCAAAATACCCAAAGTCGATCGACGAGTCAGTTCCGAGGAACATTTTTTAAAATATTTGTTTACGTTTGCGTAGTATTGACCCGTCGTCAGTTTTTTGCCGACGACGCTGTCTTCAAAGCGGCGCGGATCACACTCCGGACTGATATCTTTCGTGCTCAAGCCATTTGGCACTTCGTCCATCAAACCTTGAACCTTGGGCACATCTTCCCCAGACTCCTTGGCCAACTCTTGGTAAAAACGAGCTTCAGCGTCAACTCCCACCTGTATGACAGATTGAGTTTGAGCCATCGCAGTTGCCGACAATAACGTTCCAAAACACATGCTGAAAATCTTAGCTGACATTGTACACCTCACGTACTTCATGAGGTCTATCGACTAGGATTTCGTCGAGGTTTAGAAAAAATCAGATTCGTCAAAAGACTGTACAAAATAAGGGACTTTTTGCTGGAAATTAATGGAATTTCGTTTCAAATCAGGACGGACTCACCGCTATTACAGGAATGAAGTTCATCCCCTTGGATCTCTTTGATTTTTGTTTGTTTCACATTTTCCTAGAGGGAAAAAGGCAACTTTCCACCAGCCGCCTAGGAAGCAATGGAGCACAAGCACTAGTCAACCAAAGGCCAGTCCGTTATACATCCCATAAAAAACAATTCCGCCAAAAACAAAAAAGGTGAAGTTATTCACTTCACCTTTTCCTAAAAATTTCGCTGATACAACTACTACGCAATTTTTTTAATCTGTGCGAGCTTGTCTTTTAAAACGGAATTTTCATGCTTTAGCGCATTCACTTCCGACACCAACTGATTCATCTTCCTTTTCAGAAAATCAACCTCTTGGGAATTCACGTCGTCTGACTCACCAACAACATTAGGCTTAACATCTTTTTTTGCCACGTCATAATCGTAGGTAGGAACCGCGAATGCATTTAAGTTCAGCATCTCCTCGATATTCTCGGGAACGTGAAGCTCGGGATCGATTTTTTCAAGTCGAATAATCCCCTGCGAAATGAACCCGCGAACGTCTGAAAGCATCCGTGAAATACACGTCGATTTTTCGGCCGGAGTCGGATTAGACTCTGCCATCAAATCTGTGATCTTCCTCTTAGAGATCGGCGGCAAACAGCCTAAGAGCTGTTCCACCTGCTCTGGAGGATTGCCATGCATTGCATTAGCCAAGGTCAAAGGCTGCACTCGTGAGAAGATCTCGACAAGATACTGCCCGTCCCAGGAATAAACCCGGGTGATAGTAAGAATGCGCTTACGAAGCGCTTCTTCCCATGCGGGACTTTCCCCCGCAATAAGTGATAGAAACTGCTCCCGCTTTGCCGCCGGTGAAGTTTCCAACAACTGCAATAATTGATAAAAGCCGCCCTTTTTTTTGTATCTGTCTAACATGCCCATATGTTTAGATGTATCGGAATTGAGTTTCAGGACTAAAGGAGGATCTAAAATAAATATGATGAGATCCGAATTTAGTGCGGCGGCAAATCCTCTTGTTCTAGATTGCGACACATTTTCAAATCTGCTCGAAAAAAATCACGTCTCATAGCGGGATCAATTATAAAAAAATTTGTATGTGGTTGAACGGACGACTTGATGTCGAAAAAAAGAAGAGGCCTCTTTCGCAAGAAGCCCCGGGTGGTTCTTAATTTAATTTTGTTCCGTCTTATTGCAAAGACTCACACTTATAAGACAAGCTTACGCTCGTTCCTGGCGTCAGGTACTGGTTAAACTTTAACGTCTTTCCATCCATGTAGTGCGATACAGGGGTTCCTGAAACCGTGACAACAAGATCTGTCGGATTTGAACAGTTCAAGATAATATCCTTGATGCGCTCTGTGATCTTCGTGCGGATCTGTCCAAGCTGAGTCGTATAATCAGAAGAACAAATATCTGCGGCATTACCCCAGCCTTGATTTGTGAAAGCCAGGTAAACGCTTCCGATACTGCCGGTCACCAAACCCGTCGTCACAGAATAATTGTCCAACGCTTGACTGTTTTGTTGCGCCAAACAGCTTGGGTCCTTAACCACGATCGCATGAACACTGAGCGAGTTGTATTTATCATCACCCAGTCTGCTTTTCACATTCGAAATCAAATACGCTGGCTGATCCATTTGATCCAAGTAATATCCTTGGTTGCCATACAGACCACTTCTTTCATCTTCGTCCGCCAAAAAAATCACTGCTAAGTGCGCGTCGGATCGGATAAAGCTAGAAGGATTGTTGTTCACAACTAAATTCGCAGCATAAACGCCACGCTCGTCTCCCGAAGGACAGTTTTGTGCGTACGCCGAGGAATAAGCGGAAGAGTTAATAGAATCGGTATTGCCACCATTATTGCGGATCCAGTTAGCAATGAATTTCTCACAAGCCAAAGTTTCCGGTCTCTGAATCGTTGAATAGAATAAAGTATAGCGGTCACTCATCTGATTTGTGATGTAGTTAACACCGGACTTAAAGGGAATCAGCGCTCCTGCGCCAGAACCTGAAACATCCGTAGTCGTCATAGCAATACGGTAGTCAATTTTCTTACTATCTAAGTCCGAGATAAAGTTTTGAAAGCGAGGAGCGAGGCGTGCTTGTTCAAACGACATCGAGGCAGAGTTGTCGTTCACAATCAAGATATCCACTTTTCCATAGCCTGCCGTCGCGGAATAGTTGAAGGAATACTTTCCATCAACGACCACACAGCCGCTATCTTTACATTTGCTGTCGTCCAAAGAGAACTTCACAGGGGAACATCCCACATAAAGTCCTACCATAAAGGACAATGCTGCCATTCTAGTGAGCGTATTCATAGACACCTCTCTCGCTCAATTACTTCCAAGCCTAGTGCCAGATTCAGATGAAAACCCTAAGTGTTTGATTTTACTTGTAATTACTCTTTACCTATTTTTCATGGTGGCACTTCCCAATTGTCGAAGTCTTAGACAAGAGCCCGCGAAGGACACTTTTTTGCCTTTATATTTCGAGTACTTATCCCTTTCCCGGCACCTAGCCCGAAGAAGCGATTTTGAGCTTGTTCCCGAAAGACTTTGAGGCTGGCTTGAAACTTTCCAATAATAGTCAGGCGAGGTGCTAAATGATTTATAAAATTTTAGGCGTGTTAATTATCGCGGCAGCGGGAGTCCTGGCTTACATCACATTACAGCAAGAGGATGTCGGACTTCTTGGTAAAGCTCCCGAAAAAAAGGCTTCAGAGTGCGTGCAGTTAACACCGGCTCAGCAATTAGCGCAAATGATCAATGCCGATTTTCAAGCTCTTGCTCAAGCCCAACTTTTACCTGCGCAATGGAATTCAATAGCCACGGTTGAAATCCGCATGAATTCGGAACTCGCCAAAGCGATTTTAGGCAAACAACGTCCCGAAATTCAGCGAGTCAAAGAAGGCACCGCTTTCCTAGAAATGGAGTTCATGGATCTGCCGGATGAAGAAAACCCGGGCATTATCATTCAGGCGAGCCTTTTTGATATAAAGTCGAAAAATAAAATATTTGAAGTGGGACGCACTTACACCATGGACAACCTGAATAAGATCACCCCTTTGGAAGTTCCGACAGCTCCCACACCGATCGCCTCGCCGGCCCCGAGCGCCAACGCCGATTCTGTGGCCCCTGCAGAAACTGACACCACCGATGGCGGCCCTGCCCAGGGACAGCATACCAAGACCGAGACTGTTCAAGGTCAAAGCAACAATGCTCAACAAGCGCCAGCCGCGAATGTAAAATCGAACTCTGCCACGCCCGCGGCCCCTGCGAAATAGGAGTGTCGAATATGAAGTATTTGTTAGCTACTGCCGGTTTTTTGGCTCTTACTGCTTGTGCTGGTAAAAGCATAAAAGAAAATTCCGCAAGCGCATCCTTAGTTAAGGGATTCGATGCGGAACTTTCAGGCTATCAATACCCTTTTCACGTTCAATACCATTCTTTGAAATCTCAGGGTCAAGATTTGAAGATGGCCTACATGGACATTCCCGCAGGAAAACCGAGCGAGAAGGTCATAGTCCTTCTACATGGAAAAAACTTTCCGGGAGCATATTTCGAACAAGTGATTTTAGGTTTAAATCAAGAAGGCTACCGAGTAATAGTCCCGGACCAAGTGGGCTTCGGGAAGTCGTCCAAACCATCTAAGTACCAATATAGCTTCCAAACTCTGGCACAAAACACAGCGAATCTTTTAGATAGTTTAAAAGTGGAAAAGTTCTATCTTCTTGGCCACTCTATGGGAGGAATGGTGGGTTCCCGTTTTGCTTTGATGTATCCACAAAGAGTGACCAAACTCTTCTTGGTGAATCCAATTGGTCTTGAGGACTGGAAGACCATGACCTCTTATCGAAATATCGACGAAGGGTACAAAGCCGAACTCGCCACGACACCTGAAAAAATAAAACAGTATCAGTTGGATAGTTACTATGATGGGAAATGGAAACCCGAATACGACAAGTGGCTGGAAATTCCAACAGGCTGGTTGCAAGGCCCTGACTATCCGCTTATCGCTTGGAATGCGGCACTTACTGCAGACATGATCTTCACACAACCGGTCTATTACGAGTTTAAAAATATCAAATCCCCCACCGTCTTAATTATTGGAGATCGCGATCGAACAGCTATCGGCAAGGCCTGGGCCAACGAAGACATGAAAAAGAAAATGGGCAACTATCCCGTCATCAGCCGACAGGTCGCAAAGATGATTCCGAAAGCGAAACTAGTCGAGTTAAAAGGCTTGGGACATATGCCTTTCATCGAGGATTTCGAAGCATTCTGGAGAGCACTGAGTAAAAATTTATAGTCAGTTCAGCGTGCCCCGCGCAATGATATTACGAGCGACGATATCGATATCCGTCCCGCCGGACATACCCATCTGATTCTTCACGACCAATGATATTTTACCCTCGGGACAAAAGCGCATGCAGGGCGTGAAAGAAACATTCCATTCGACCTCCGGGCAGAGTTCTCTTAACCGAGCATTCAACTCTTCCAAAAATTTCTTTTTGATCAGAAAGGTACTTTCTTCAGTCTGCTGGGAAGACCTGACTACGCAGCCAGAACAAATTTCCACATTTTGTTTCATGCTGTGAGTATAGCAAACTTCAAATTCATAATTTAAGCAGAAAAGGTCAGCGACAACGTTCTTCGAATAGCCATTGTCCGCAATAGATCGGCCTAGGGAATCTTGCGTGCAATTAGTAAATTTTCCTGTCAAAAATTGCTTCTCTGTTTTAACGCATCTTCTTACTGCCACGGTGGCAGTGGAATCATCTGTGATGAGGAGAAGTTAATATGAAGCGCAAGCGTTTAGGTCGTGCGAGCAGCGCCGGATCTAAAAGTGTCTGAGTTTTATAGGGATTAGTGGGATTGCGGGTGTTCAAGGAGAAAGAAAGAAAGAAATCAGTATGCAGAAAATAAAAAACCCGGATTACTTTCGTAACCCGGGTTCAAGTAAAATAGAGCTGGCATCGTGCTACTCTCCCACACGGTCGCCCGTGCAATACCATCGCCGCAAGAGGACTTAACTTCTGA